>NZ_JBLVXX010000013.1:0-100354 GCF_048283985.1 Enterobacter cloacae complex sp. 6730903
GGGCAAGCTGCAAATCGTCAGGGGGTGGGGGTAAGGTTGTTCCGCCAGGGCCGGTAAGCGAAAGCTCCGGAAAGACGATTAAATCGCACCCATGCCCGGCAGCCTCGGCAATAAAGTGCAGGTGATGTTTTACGTGCTCATCAACACAGTTGTGCCGCGGGGCATACTGAGCCGCGGCAATATTCCATCGTGACATCGTGACTTCCTTATACACTAAGTCGCTGGGATTTTAAGATTACACCTAAACTTATCAGGGTTTTCTTATCCTGCCACATAACGCGTAAGGAAGTGTAACGAGACGTTAAGCTTATTTAACTTTAGGTTCGTACGGCAGGCGCGAGAGATTGACGGAGGCGAGGCGATGCGCAATGAGACGTTCGCGAAACCAGTCGCGCAGATGCGCGGGTTGTTCACGCTCTACCACTTCAGCCACGACGGGCATGTTGTAACGCTCTTTGAATGCGACCCCCGCGGCGGCGAGATCGACATTCACTTTGTCCATCTCGTCCTGAGGCAGGGCGGCCAGGTTAACGTTCATTTCCTTCTCCTTTTTCTGCGGCGCCAACGTTACCGCGATTGTTCAACGATGACAAGGGAGCAAAGGATGTTCCTCGACTCGTTAATTATACAGAGTTATTCTTTAGCATTCAGGCATAACGAAAAGGAATGATTGTGATGCATTTTACCCCTTCCCGTGTCGCATGCGCGCTGGCATTTCTGCTCTCTTCAGCTATCACGCCCTCAGTTCTGGCCCATGCGCATCTTAAGCAGCAATCTCCGCAGGCTAATACCGTCGCGGTGGCACCAGAGGTCATTACGCTGAACTTCTCGGAAGGCATTGAGCCTGCCTTCAGCGGCGTCGTGGTGACGGACGCACAGCAGCACAAGATCCAGACGGGCGCGGTGAAGCGTGACGAGAAGGATAACGCAAAGCTGATTGTTCCTCTTGAGAAACCGTTGACGACCGGCACCTACACGGTGGACTGGCATGTGGTCTCCGTGGATGGCCACAAAACCAAGGGCAGCTATCATTTTAGCGTGAAATAGCATGCTGGCCCTGAGCTACGTCGCGTTACGCTTTATCCATTTTGCTGCGCTGATGCTGGTTTTTGGCAACGCGCTTTACAGCGTCTGGTTTGCGCCGTCTTCGTTGCAGCGTCTCATGACCCGGCGTTTCCAGCGGCAGCAGAAACTCGCGGCCTTAATCAGCCTGATGGCGGCTCTGCTGATGTTCGCCCTGCAAAGTGGGTTGATGGGCAACGGCTGGGGCGATGTCATTCGTCCGGCGGTCTGGCGCAGCGTGCTGGGAACGCAATTTGGCGGCGTCTGGTTATGGCAGATGGTACTGGCCGCTGTGACGGCGGGCGCAGCATGGCTTACCCCGCAAAAAGGCTCACGGCTGTTACTGCTCGCGATGGGGCAGCTGGTGTTGCTGGCGGGCGTGGGACATGCCGCGATGAACGGTGGCGCACCGGGAGCATTGCATCGTCTCAACCATGCGCTTCACCTGCTCTGCGCCGCGACCTGGGTGGGTGGTTTACTGCCGCTGCTGTTTTGCATGCGTCTGGCGAAAGGCCGCTGGCAGCCAGCCGCTATCTTTACCATGATGCGCTTCTCCCGCGTGGGGCATTACGCCGTGGCGGGCGTGCTGCTGACCGGGATAATCAATACGCTCTTTATTGTTGGCATAAACGTGCCGTGGCAGGCGCCTTATGTCCAGCTGTTGTTGTTCAAATGTGCGCTGGTCATGATGATGGTGGCAATTGCGCTGGCGAATCGGTATTTTCTTGTGCCACGCTTTCGCCCGGAGGCCGGGCGGGAACAACAGATTTTTATCAGGATGACACAGGCAGAGGTGGTGCTGGGCGCGCTGGTACTGGCGGCCGTCAGCCTGTTCGCGACCTGGGAACCCTTCTGACAAGGTTAAATAACATATGAAAAAGACACTGCTTTCTCTTTTACTTCTCACCTGTGCCAGCAGTGCGCTGGCCGCGCCGCAGGTCATCACTGTCAGCCGGTTTGAAGTGGGTAAGGACAACTGGGCATTTAATCGTGAAGAAGTCATGCTTACCTGCCGTCCCGGTAACGCGCTGTATGTCATCAATCCCAGTACGCTCGTGCAGTATCCGTTAAATGACGTAGCGGAGCAGCAGGTGGCCAGCGGGAAAAGTAACGGACAGCCTGTCAGCGTGATCCAGGTGGATGACCCGGCAAACCCCGGGCAGAAGAAGAGTCTGGCACCGTTTATTGAGCGCGCTGAAAAGCTCTGTTAGCCGTCAGGTTTCTAGTAAAAAAAAACCGCAGGTGCTTGTAAAAGCTCTGCGGTTTTTCACATTTAGTGATGTTCTGACGCTTTTTTTCAGACCACTTTTACTGTGGACTGGAAAACCTGACGTCGTCATCTATTCTTAAAGGGCAAGGCGATTGAGCCTGCATTAATGCCAACTTTTAGCGCACGGCTCTCTCCCAAGAGCCATTTCCCTGGACCGAATACAGGAATCGTATTCGGTCTCTTTTTATCTGCATGAAAATAAACAGTAAAATCCGGTTTTCGTCTCAGCAGAAGGTTCACTTCCTGTGCGCCTGCTTCAAACATACCACAACCCGGCAGGCGTAAGTCCAGTCCTTTTTGGCTGTTTTGTTAAATTTTTGTTTGTTTTTTGCCTGAGACGACTGCGGGATCAATGCGCGCCTGTACGCAAGCCGCAATATCATCTAGTAACGCAAAGCGGCGACGGTATTCGGCGCGTTTTTTGCTGGCAATCTCCTCCAGCGCTTTACGCTCCATCTGGAGCGGCAACTGCCAGCAGAAGGGGGAGAGTTTCTTTCCGTTCAGGCCTTCCCAGAACTCGTCGTAGCTGGCGTGAAAATGACGGCCTTTGCTCAGACGGTAGCGCAGCGCGCGGAAAACATGGCCTTCATCGCTGACGGCAAAAATCGCGCTGATGTTCGAGCGTGAGGCAAGCTGGAAGATCACCTCCATCAGCACGCGTTTCGGGAAAAGCCCATGGCAGGCACGGGTAGCCTGCTTAATCACCTCCCGTGAAACATGACGACGTGGACCCTGAAGGCCGCCGATAACCAGCACCATACGGCCGTTACTGCGTGCGACACAGAACGTCAGGCTGGCAAGCAGCGTATTGTCATTGTCGTGCAGCCAAAGCGTGCTTTCGCCTTCGCGTTCGGCCTTACCTGCGGACGAGGCGTGGACGGTATAGATTTCGCCGTTTTTTGCCTCGAACCGGACAACCGGCACCTCTTGCGGGCTGGTCAGCGCGTGGGCGAGGGCGATGTTTTTCAGACTATCAATCCACTGATAGTGGCTGACGATAGCATCGGCCCGGTCGTTTGAGTTCAGGCCGCGCATCAGATACTGGCGGTGAGTTTTGCTCGGCAAGGTAATTTGAGAGGTGAGCAGCCTGTCGAAATCATCGCGCCCGGATAGCGCCTCCAGCATGCGATGGGTGGAGGACCAGAATAAAAGCGAGCGCAGAAGGAACTTTAACCGGTAATCACGTTTGTGCCAGATTGGGCCGGGAACGCGTTTCCCTCTCACCAGTTCAGAAATAATATTTGTGCGATGCGGATAAAAAACATCGTTTTGCAGGTGTATGTTTGACACGTGAAAATCCCTCTTTTTATTCCGCTCTATTTTAGAGGCCAGGGAATAAGGGATTAATAGCGCAGCGATCTTTATTTCCGGCTGGTTTATGGTTTGTTGGGATTCGCGATATCCAACGCCGGCTCATGACATTTTCTGTGGCAGCTATACTTCTTACAGGAGGCGTTATGTATCAGAAAATAGAGGGAGAACACTGGCGTCATGTCTGGGTTGTCAGCGATATTCATGGTTGCTATCAGTGGCTTATGGATGAGCTGAAACGACGGCATTTTAATCCTGATATGGATCTGCTGATCTCGGTGGGGGATATTATCGATCGCGGACCTGACAGCGTGAAATGTTTACAGCTGATGCAGGAAAACTGGTTTTATGCGGTACGCGGTAATCACGAGCAAATGGCGTTAGATGCGCTTGAAAATAATGAGTTTAGTCTCTGGTTGATAAATGGCGGTAACTGGTTTACCGGGCTTACGGTCGCTCAACAAAAGCAGGCGAAGAATTTACTCGACGCGTGTCAGGACTTGCCGCACATTATTGAAATAACCTGCAAAAACGGTCTCAACGTGATTGCTCATGCAGATTATCCCTCCGCCGAATATGGCTGGCATAAGCCGGTGGATGTCCGGCGCGTGCTGTGGGATCGCGACCGGTTAATGGGCTTTATGGTGGGTAAAGGGCAGGGCATTAGCGGCGCGGATCACTTCTGGTTCGGGCATACGCCTCTGGACAAACGCTACGATTTTAACAATCTGCACTACATTGATACGGGGGCGGTGTTCGGGGGCTTTCTGACGCTGGCGCAGCTTCAGTAATAAATAACCCGCCTTCGGGCGGGTTCTCTTTGGGTCAGGCAAGACGCAAGACCCAGGCATCGGTTTTACTGTCGTAATGCTCACGGTACAGAACGGAATGTTCCCCATCAAGGATCGCCGGGACGCTGGTATCGGCATCCCAGGCGTCCAGCTGCATGCACAAATCCGGATCGGATTTGCAGGGAATACTTAACGTTCGTTCGCCTTGTGCTTCGCCGCGCAATTCAGCGTCGTCGATTTCAAAAGCGCCAATGCGTACGCTGGTTTTCGTCATAATGCTCTCCGGTTTGTTGCCCATAATCTGGTATGACCAGTGCGGTCACCCATTTTTGATCCTAGACAAGGAGAGCGAAATCGCCAGTAAAAAAATGCGCTTTTTTCAGGCGCTGCGGTTGTTACCGGTAAACAGGCGGCCATCGCGTACCAGTTCCCGCGGATAGCTGTTTTTCAGCCGCGAGCCGACTTTTTTCGCCAGCCCCAGCGGAAAACCCTGATACGTCACGATGACTTCATCCTGTAACGGGCCGTCTTCCGGGTAAACGTCACGACCGCGATACCACTCTTCCGCTTCCTGATGCGTCAGGGCAAAGGTGTTCTCACTGCCGGCCAGCGCAATGACCGCTTCGTGCTGCCAGCGATAGCCTTTGTTGTGGATCTCCGCCAGGCGAATACCGAGGCGGGAGAAACGCACTTTACCAATCAGCGGTTCGATGTTGACCGGGAACAGCCACAACTCTTTGTCACGCATCCAGAGGCGCAGGCTCTCATCCCAGTGCAGACCCACTTTGCCCGCAGCCGCTTGCGCCTGTGCCGCCTCACGGCCTTTGACCGGCGCGAACGGGAAGTTGCCGATCTTAAACTTAGGGGCAGGCAGCGGATCGACGGCGCGGGTTTTACGCAGACGGGCAACAAAGAAGCCTTCGCAATCGTAAATCTGCGGGAAGACATGCAGGAAGCCTTCAGGCGTGGCCGCATGACTGGCCGAGTCGAAGAGGGAGTCCAGCGGCAGAAACTCAACGGCATCCGCATAGCGTTGCTTGAGCCACAGGCATACGTCCTCGTTCTCATCGCGATTCAGGGTGCAGGTGGAATAAACCAGCGTCCCGCCTGGGCGCAGGGCATGAAACGCGCTGTCGATCAGTTCGCGCTGCTTGGCGGCGATCTCCAGGTTGCTTTCAACGGACCAGTTTTTTAACGCATCAGGATCTTTTCGCACCACGCCTTCGCCGGAGCAGGGCGCGTCGAGCAGGATGGCATCAAAGGCTTCCGGCAGGGCAGCGCCAAATACGCGACCATCGAAGTGCGTTAACGCGACGTTGTGGATCCCGCAGCGGCTGATATTGGCGTGCAGGACTTTAACGCGGCTGGCGGAAAATTCGTTGGCGAGGATCGCGCCGCGGTTGTTCATCCGGGCGGCAATCTGCGTGGTTTTAGAGCCCGGCGCCGCCGCGACATCCATAACCCGCTCAGGCTGGTTCCCGTCGGCAAACAGCGCAGCAACCGGCAGCATGGAGCTGGCTTCCTGAATATAAAACAGCCCGCTCAGGTGCTCGGCGGTGCTGCCGAGCGGCAGGCTCTCCTCGTCATCCCGTTCGATCCAGAAACCCTCTTCACACCACGGCACTGGCGTTAATTGCCAGCCGTAGGGGGAGACGAGATCCAGAAACGCCCCGACGCTGATTTTCAGCGTATTGACGCGAATACTCCGGCGCAAAGGGCGCTGGCAGGCGGCGACGAAATCGTCGAAAGAGAGATGAGCAGGAAGCGCCTCGCGCATCTGTGCGAGGAATTGTTCGGGAAGAAATACGGAGTTTTGAGCCACGGGCACACCACAGGGAAACATTCAGGCGCGCAGTGTAACATAAAGGCTCCGGCGCGTTGACACCGGAGCCTGCGAGATTAACGCGGCAGCGCCGTTCCCCATTCGCGCCACTCTTTCGGTTCACTTTCCAGCAGCAGGAAGTGTTTACCTGCCTGCGCCTTAGGCGCCAGAGGCGTGCCAGGCGGCGTCGCGAAGGCAATGCCGCCGCGAATGAACTGATTAAAGGTCCCCGTCTTGACCACGCCACCGGTCAGGCCGAAGTCCAGCGAGTAGCCTGAAGCGAGCCAGAACACCGAGTTGTTGCGCACCAGATGCTGATAACGCTGGCTGATGCGCAGGCCGACCATCACGCGATCGGACAGATTCCCCAGCGTCAGACTTGTTACTGTCCCTACTTCAATGCCGCGGAACAGGACCGGCGTACCGATGCCCAGCGAGCCGGCTTCCGGCACTTCAACCACAATGCTCAGACCGTCCAGATAACGGGAGTCGGTGATGGTTGCCTCCTGCAACTCAAATTCACGACGCGCGTTGCCGCGACCCGGTTCAACGTTAATGTATGGCTGAAGTATGGTGTCGAGATGCTCAACCCCTGCGGCAGAAATTTGCGGCGTAACCACCGAGAAGCGCGAGCCTGCCCGGGCGAACGTCTGCACATATTCCGGATAAAGCACGGCGGTCGCCTGCACTTCATTGCGCGCGGTGATCAGCGTTAGCTTCTGGACCTGCCCGATATCAATGCCGAGATAGCGGATGGGCATGCCTTCCGCCAGTTTACCGGCATCAAAGGTGTGCAGGGTAATCTGCCCCCCGACGGCGCGCGCCGCAGTTTCGGACGGGAAGAGGATCCGCTTGTCACCTTTGCGCATGTTGCCGCCCGCGCCGCTCAGGTTATCGAAGCTGATCGCACCGCGCAGGGCACGGGAGAGGGGAGACGCCTGTACGGTCAGCCCGCTGCCGTTGAGCTGCACTTTCGCGCCGCCTTCAGCCCAGAACACGCTGTTTGGCGTGAGCAGCTTGCGGTACTCCGGCTTGATATGCAGTTCGATATCAAACGCGTCCGCACGAGGACGAACGGTGATCACTTCCCCGACCTCAAACTTACGATAAAGCACGACGGAGCCTGCCTGGACATCCGGCAGCGTTTCAGCGCTTAAGGTCAGCGTGGTGGTCGGCAGGTCGCCGAGGCTGTTTTCAATGGCTTTGTCGAGATTGGCGAACAGCGGATAACTCTCGCGCAGCGCACCTTTGCTGCCCGGCAGAATGCGGATCCCGCCGTTAACCCACTCGCTGGCGCTGGCGCCGAGGAACTCAACCCCGTCCAGACCCACCTTCACGTCGACCCGGCTGTTAACCACAAATTTACTGTCGCCGTGGACCAGGTTGCCGTACTGCGGATCGATGGCGGCGGAGAAGGAGACCCCTTTTTCCGACAGCTTACGTTCGAGGACCTGGCCCACCTGCACACCGTGCAGGATCAGCGGTTGCCCGGCTTCGATACCGTAGCTTTCCGGCGCATTCAGCGTAACCGTCAACACGCCCGGTTTTTGCAGCAGGGCTTTATCCGCCGGCGCGATAACAAAGTTTTTGTTCGGCGCACCTTCGCCGGGGATCAGCTCAAAGGTGCTTCCCGTCAGCAGAGAACTGATGCTGGCGTCGCTGAGGGAGAGCTTCGGATTACGCAGTTCAATGCGCGTTTTTTCCCGCAGGAGATCCACCACGCTCGGATCCACCGTCATTTCGCCGGTAACGGAACCGCCCGCATTGAGGGTTAATTTTGTCAGTTGCCCGACCTCTAAACCCTGGTACATCAGCGGGGTCGAACCGGCTTTCAGGCCTTTGGCATCCGGCAGGGTCAGCTTGACGATGACACCGCGCTGGCTGTGCGCCAGGTCGGCGTACAGGCCAAAGGTATCTTCTGCGGCGGCAGGGCTGGAGTTAGCAGGTGAGTCAAAGGCGATAGCGCCATTCACCAGCGCCGCCAGGCTCTCAAGCTTCACTTTCGCACCGCTTAAGCTCAGGTCGGCATCGACGCCTGAGACGTTCCAGAAGCGGCTGCCTTTTTTAACCAGGTTGGTAAAACGGCGCTCGATGAGTACATCAATGGTCACGCCATCTTTGTTCGGGTTAATGGCGTAGTCGTAAACGCGGCCTACCGGAATTTTGCGGAAATAGACCAGAGAACCACTGTTCAGCGAGCCCAAATCCGGCGCGCGGAGATGGATCATCAAATCGCCGTTATTCAGCCGATATTTCGGCTGGGTATCCAGCGCAACAAAGTGATCCTGTGGCTCACCTTTGCCGGGCATCATGCCGATATAGTTACCGCCCACAAGCGCATCCAGTCCGGAAACGCCGGCCAGGGAGGCTTTAGGCGTGACCAGCCAGAACTGCGTTTCGGCACGCAGGGCATCCTGCATATCAGACTTAATGCTCGCCCGGACCTGGATTTTGTTCAGCCCTTTGCCAAGGGAAATATCCTGCACGGTACCCACTTCCACCCCCTGGAAGCGAACGGGGGTACGTCCGGCGACAATGCCGTCCGCAGACTGGAAATCAATCGTGATGGTACTTCCGCGATCTTCATAGCTCGTCCAGATAAGCCAGCCTGCGATCATCAGCGCGATGACAGGCAGCAACCAGAATGGCGAAATGCGGCGTTTTGTTTTAATTCTCGCTTCAGTCGGCGAAGCGGGCGTTTCCTGACTCATGTGCGTCCCAAAGTAAGCGGCTGTCCAGCCATTCCACTGCAAGAATAGTCAATATCACCGCAGAGCCGAAATAAAAAGCTGCGGGTCCCATGGTAAAAGCAAGTAACTGATCGCGATTGATGAGCGACATCATCAGCGAAATCACGAACAGATCCAACATCGACCAGCGACCAATCCAGGTCACGAATCGCAGAAGCAGGATGCGGGTGCGTAGTCCTTGTTCGCATTTAAAGTGAATGCTGATAAGCAGCGTAAACATCACCACCACTTTGGTAAAGGGCACCAGAATACTGGCAATGAAAACAATGGCGGCGACCCCCACGTTACTGTGCGCCAGAGAGATAATCCCTGAAAGGATAGTATCTTCCTGACGGGTGCCGTTCACATAAATTACGGAGATCGGCAGCATGTTGGCCGGGAACAAAAATACCAGGGAGGCGATAAGCGCCGCCCAGCATTTTTGCAGGCTGTTGTTGCGTCGCAATCTTAACGGAATGTGGCAGCGCGGGCACCTCCCGCGTTTATCCGGAAAACCGGTGTAATGGCAGCCCAGGCAGACGCGCAGGTTTTCATCAGGCCGGGTCGCGGGGCGCTGCGGATAAAATCGCTCCCAAAGCTGTTCAACATTGAGATGAATCAGGGTCAAAATACTCAGCAGGACCAGTGAAATAAACGCAAAAAGGCCAATGCCGGGTTGTAAAAACGCATAATCCTGCACCTTGATGGAGGCCACGCCGACGCCCACCAGATAGATGTCCAGCATCACCCACTCCTTGAGCTTTTCCAGCATGAGCAGGACGGGGCGCAGGTTCATCCCCAGTATGTTGCCAAACCACAGGTAGGCAATTGCCGCGACCAGCACCAACGGCGCGCCGACGACGCAGAACAGCACCATGGCGGCCGTAAGCGGATCGCCCTGGCGCGTCATCTGCCAGATCCCCTGCAACACGTTAGCGTCAATACGCACGCCAAGCAGGTAGAGCTTTAACAGCGGCTCGGTCCAGGCGAAGGGCATCAGCAGCAGCATGGTGACCGCCATTGCCGCCAGACGCGTCAATGACCAGTCCCGGCCATCGCGAATTTTGGCATCGCAGCAAGGACAAAAAGCACTTTGGTGCGATTTCATCTTCGGCAACATAAAAAGCGTATCGCACTGGGGACAACGCTGATAATGTGCACGGGGCAGAGCCTGGCTTACCGTACGGACAACGATCTTTCGTGTCGGCGTAATTTGGGGTGTTTTTAGGGCCATCAGTCGCACACAGATTATTATTGTTGAAAGTTATAATAACTCATGAACGGATTCATCTTGAGCATGAGCGCATTTAATGCTTATTTTAATAGGCTATGCGGTAACTATGTAAGATAACTAAGTGATTGAATAATGAACAAAACAGAATTCTACGCGGATCTGAATCGCGATTTTAAGGCATTAATGGCAGGGGAAACCAGTTTCTTAGCCACTCTGGCAAATACCAGTGCGCTACTGTTCGAGCGCCTTTCTGACGTGAACTGGGCGGGCTTTTATCTGCTGGAAGGCGACACGCTGGTGCTCGGTCCTTTCCAGGGTAAACTCGCCTGCGTACGCATCCCGGTAGGTCGCGGCGTGTGCGGTACCGCAGTGGCGACCCGTCAGGTTCAGCGTGTCGAAGATGTTCATGCGTTTGACGGCCACATTGCCTGCGATGCCAGCAGCAATTCTGAAATCGTACTGCCGCTGGTGGTTAAAAATCAGATTATTGGCGTTCTGGATATCGACAGCACGGTCTTCAGCCGCTTTACTGCCGAGGATGAGCAGGGGCTGCGCGCGCTGGCCGCAAACCTGGAAAATGTTCTGGCAGAGACCGATTATCATAAATTCTTTGCGAGCGTCGCAGGATAATCAACGGATAACGTAGCATTTACTGATAGCGTCATTATAATGTCGCCTGTTCATGCCTGCGCTTGTTGGCAACGTCCGTTGTAATCAGGAAATTTCATGGAAAATCAACCTAAGTTGAATAGCAGTAAAGAAGTTATCGCATTTCTGGCCGAGCGTTTCCCGCAGTGCTTCAGCGCTGAAGGTGAAGCGCGTCCTCTGAAAGTCGGTATCTTTCAGGATCTGGTCGCGCGCGTTGAGGGGGAGATGAACCTCAGCAAAACGCAGCTTCGTTCTGCCTTGCGCCTTTATACCTCGAGCTGGCGTTACCTGTACGGTATCAAGCCGGGTGCGACCCGTGTCGACCTTGACGGCAACCCGTGCGGTGAGCTGGACGAGCAGCACGTAGAACATGCGCGTAAGCAGCTTGAAGAAGCCAAAGCTCGCGTGCAGGCACAGCGTGCAGAACAGCAGGCGAAAAAACGCGAAGCCGCAGCGGCAAACGGTCAGGAAGACGCCCCTCGTCGCGAGCGTAAACCGCGCCCGGCACCGCGTCGTACTGAAAATAACGATCGCAAACCGCGTGCTGACAAACCAGCAGCTAAAGCCCCACGTGCGCCGCGCGAAGAGCCGCGCCACACCCCAGTTTCTGACATCAATGCGCTGAGCGTAGGTCAGTCTCTGAAGGTGAAAGCGGGTAACAACGCGATGGACGCCACCGTACTGGAAATCACCAAAGATGGCGTTCGTGTACAGCTGACTTCTGGTATGTCAATGATTGTACGCGCAGAACACTTGTTGTTCTGAAACGGAGGCCGAGCCTGGCATGAACACTTTTTTTAAGCTCACCGCGCTGGCTGGCCTGTTTGCTATAACAGGCCATGCTTTCGCTGTGGACGATATTACGCGTGTTGATCAAATTCCGGTTCTCAAGGAAGAGACTCAGCACGCGACGGTGAGTGAGCGCGTGACGTCGCGCTTTACTCGTTCGCACTATCGTCAGTTCGATCTCGATCAGGCCTTTTCGGCCAAAATCTTTGACCGTTATCTGAACTTGCTGGATTACAGCCATAACGTACTGCTGGCCAGCGATGTCGAACAGTTCGCTAAACGCAAATCCGAAGTGGGTGATGAGCTGCGCTCCGGAAAACTCGATCTGTTCTACGATCTGTACAATTTATCGCAAAAGCGCCGTTTTGAGCGTTATCAATACGCGCTGAAAGTGCTGGAACGTCCGATGGACTTCACCGGCAACGACACCTTTAATCTGGACCGCAGCAAAGCGCCATGGCCGAAAGACGAGGCTGAACTGAATGCGCTGTGGGACGGAAAAGTCAAATATGACGAACTGAGCCTCAAGCTCACAGGCAAAGACGAGAAAGAGATCCGTGAGACGTTAAACCGTCGCTACAAGTTCGCTATTCGTCGTCTGGCGCAGACCAACAGTGAAGATGTTTTCTCGCTGGCGATGACCGCGTTTGCGCATGAAATTGATCCGCACACCAATTATCTCTCTCCACGTAACACCGAACAGTTCAATACCGAAATGAGCCTGTCTCTGGAAGGTATCGGTGCTGTGCTTCAGATGGACGATGACTACACCGTAATCAACTCCATGGTGGCTGGTGGCCCTGCATCGAAAAGCAAAGCGATCAGCGTAGGCGACCGTATTGTCGGTGTGGGCCAAACCGGAAAGAGCATGGTGGACGTGATTGGCTGGCGTCTTGATGACGTTGTTGCGCTGATCAAAGGGCCGAAGGGCAGCAAAGTTCGCCTGGAGATCCTGCCTGCCGGTAAGGGGACCAAAACCCGTATCGTTACTCTGACTCGTGAGCGCATCCGTCTGGAAGATCGCGCGGTGAAAATGTCGGTGAAAACCGTGGGTAAAGAGAAGGTTGGCGTTCTGGATATCCCAGGTTTCTACGTCGGCCTGACCGATGATGTGAAAGTGCAGCTCCAGAAGCTTGAAAAGCAGAATGTCAGCAGCGTGATCATTGACCTGCGCAGCAACGGCGGCGGGGCATTGACCGAGGCCGTCTCGCTTTCCGGGCTGTTTATCCCGTCTGGCCCGGTGGTACAGGTGCGCGATAACAACGGTAAAGTGCGTGAAGATGCCGATACCGATGGCGTGGTCTACTACAAGGGGCCGCTGGTGGTGCTGGTCGATCGCTTCAGCGCCTCTGCATCGGAAATCTTCGCTGCTGCCATGCAGGATTACGGCCGGGCGTTAATCGTCGGCGAACCGACGTTTGGCAAGGGCACCGTTCAGCAGTACCGCTCTCTGAACCGTATTTATGACCAGATGCTGCGCCCTGAATGGCCTGCGCTGGGCTCAGTACAGTACACCATTCAGAAGTTTTACCGCGTCAACGGCGGCAGTACGCAGCGCAAAGGCGTGACGCCGGATATCATGATGCCGACAGGTACCGAAGAGACGGAAACGGGCGAGAAGTTTGAAGATAACGCGCTGCCGTGGGATAGCATTGATGCCGCGACATTCGTGAAATCGGGTGATATGAAACAGTTCGGACCGGAACTGCTGAAAAATCACAACGATCGCATCGGGAAGGATCCGGAGTTCCAGTACATCATGAAGGACATCGCGCGTTTTAACGCTCTGAAAGCGAAACGGAACATTGTGTCTCTGAACTACGCTCAGCGTGAGAAAGAGAACAATGAAGATGACGCGACACGTCTGGCGCGTATCAACGATCGCTTCAAACGTGAAGGCAAGCCTCTGCTCAAAAAACTGGACGATCTGCCTAAGGATTACCAGGAGCCCGATCCGTATCTGGACGAGACGGTGCATATCGCGCTTGATCTCGCGAAGCTGGAAAAAGAGAAACCTGCCCTGCAACCTGCTCCGACAAAATAATCCCCCAACAGGCACAAGAAATTGTGCCTGTTTCTTTTTGTTCTTCTTCCTTCCGTCAGGCAGATTTCCAATTGTGTAAAGTTGTGTCTTTCTGGTGACTTACGCCGTCTGGATGCTTGAAAATAGCCGTAATACCCATACGATGTGGGTAATCGCATAGTGCGTTTTGTTAAACTGAGGTTAAAAGAATATTATGATGCGAATCGCGCTCTTCCTGCTCACCAACCTGGCGGTGATGGTGGTATTCGGGCTGGTGCTAAGCCTGACGGGAATTCAGTCGAGCAGCGTTCAGGGTCTGTTGATTATGGCGCTGCTGTTTGGTTTCGGTGGCTCTTTCATTTCACTGCTGATGTCCAAGTGGATGGCACTGAAATCCGTGGGCGGTGAAGTTATTGAGCAACCGCGTAACGATATGGAGCAGTGGCTGATGAGCACGGTTGCTCAGCAGTCGAAGCAGGCGGGCATTGCCATGCCGCAGGTAGCCATCTACCACGCGCCGGATATTAACGCGTTTGCTACCGGTGCGCGTCGTGACGCGTCCCTGGTGGCCGTCAGCACCGGTCTGCTGCAAAACATGAGCCGTGACGAAGCAGAAGCGGTTATTGCTCACGAGATCAGCCACATCGCTAACGGCGATATGGTCACCATGACCCTGATCCAGGGCGTGGTGAACACCTTCGTTATCTTTATTTCCCGTATTCTGGCGCAGATTGCTGCCGGGTTTATGGGTGGCAACCGTGATGAGGGTGAAGAGAGCAACGGCAACCCGCTGATCTATTTTGCTGTTTCAATGGTGCTGGAGCTGGTGTTCGGTATCCTGGCAAGCATCATTACCATGTGGTTCTCCCGTCATCGTGAGTTCCACGCCGATGCGGGTTCCGCGAAACTGGTGGGTCGTGAGAAGATGATTGCTGCGCTGCAACGTCTGAAAACCAGCTACGAGCCGCAGGAAGCAAACAGCATGATGGCCTTCTGCATCAACGGCAAATCAAAGTCGCTGAGCGAGCTGTTTATGTCTCACCCGCCGCTGGATAAACGTATTGAAGCGCTGCGTAGCGGCGAATACCTGAAATAACGTAATCGGGTTGAAAACAACCGGGCTGGAGTCCTTCTCCGCCCGGTTTTTTTATGCCTGCGCCTTTGGCTGGGTGACACGAAGGCCGCTAATGACAGCTGCGAGGGTCGCCAGTGTCCCTGCGGTAATCAGTGCAACGTGCGTTGCATTCTGCCCGGCCAGGTTAAACATCAACGCCACCAGTGCGGCCCCGGTGCTTTGCCCTAACAGTCTTGCCGTGCCCAGCATCCCGCTGGCGCCACCGCTGCGATGACGTGGGGCAGAGGTGATAATCGTGTGGTTATTAGGGGACTGAAACAGACCAAAACCGGCCCCACACAGGATCATGCGCCAGATAATATCCAGATCCCCTGGCGAGGAGGGCAGGAGCGCCAGTGCAAACAGGCCCACCGCCATGACGACAAGTCCAATCGCCCCCAGAAGCCCGGCGTGGACGCGCTCAATAAGGTAACCGGCCAGCGGGGCCATCACCATGGTTGCCAGAGGCCAGGGCGTGAGCAGCAAGCCTGTCTCCACTTCTGAACGGCCAATCACGCTCTGCAAAAAGAACGGCAGCGCAACCAGCGCCAGCATCTGGGCGCAGAACGAGCAAATGGAGGTACAAATGGATAGCGAAAACAGCGGAATACGCAGCAAATCCACCGGCAGTAACGGCACGGGCAGCGCCAGCTGACGTCGTACAAAGAAAAAGCCGATGATAAGCATTGCAACGATTTCTGTGGTAATGAGCGACAGAGACTGTCCCTGCGCAAATCCGCTCAGCGCGGTAATCAGCAGGCCAAAGGTCAGCGCGTTCATCACAGCGCTGGGCAGATCGAAACGTGGCATGATGCTTTTCGGACCATTTTCCGGAAGATAGCGCAGGGCGAAGAAGATCGCCACAATGCCCAGCGGCACGTTAATGGCAAACAGCCACTGCCACGAGGCAACGGACAGGATGGCGGCGGCAATCGTCGGCCCGACGGCGGACGACACGGCCACAATAAAGGAGTTAATGCCCATCCCGCGCCCCAGGTGGCGGTGAGGGTAGATAAGCCGTATCAGGGCCGTGTTCACGCTCATTAGCGCCGCCCCGCCAAAACCCTGTGCGATACGCGCCAGCGTAAGGGTGTGCAGTGAATCTGAAAGGGCACAGAAGAGCGAGGTGAGGGTAAAGACCACCAGCCCGCACTGGTACACCCGGCGATAACCAAACATATCACCCAGGAAAGAGAGCGACAGAAGAGAAATCACAATCGCTATCTGGTACGCGTTGACAATCCAGATAGAGCTGGCCGGCGAAGCATTCAGGTCTTTGGCAATGGTCGGAAGAGCCACGTTGGCAATCGCACCGTCAAGGACAGCCATCGAAATACCGATGACAATAGTGGCAATTGCCCCGTACCGCTGCGGTAAGGGCAGGCCATCAGAAACGTTTTTTTGCATGGGAAAAGAATGACTCAGCGTGAAATTATTTTCAGAGTAACTATTTTAGCATCGTTATTTCGGTTTTATGTCGCAGATTTGTAACGAAGTAAACCCAGATAGATTGCAGCACGCATCACACGAATTTATAATAAAAACCGGTTCTGATTTTTATAAAACACTCTCCATGAGGTGATAAATGGCAATCGCAGATTTGGATAAGCAGCCAGATTCTGTTTCTTCCGTGCTGAAGGTATTTGGCATCTTGCAGGCGCTCGGAGAAGAGCGTGAAATTGGTATTACAGAGTTGTCGCAGCGTGTGATGATGTCGAAAAGCACCGTTTATCGCTTTTTGCAGACGATGAAATCATTGGGTTATGTCGCGCAGGAGGGAGAATCAGAAAAATATTCTCTGACCCTGAAACTGTTTGAACTGGGTGCCCGCGCCTTGCAGAACGTGGATCTGATCCGCAGCGCTGACATTCAGATGCGTGAACTTTCACGACTGACGAAAGAGACAATTCACCTCGGTGCGCTGGATGAAGACAGCATTGTTTACATCCACAAAATTGACTCCATGTACAACCTGCGCATGTATTCACGCATCGGTCGTCGTAACCCGCTCTACAGCACCGCAATTGGTAAAGTACTGCTGGCCTGGCGCGATCGCGAAGAGGTGAAGCAGATCCTTGACGGGGTGGAGTACAAACGCAGCACCGACCGCACCATTACCAGTACGGATGAGCTGCTGAGCGTGCTGGATAACGTGCGTGAGCAGGGTTACGGGGAAGATAACGAAGAGCAGGAAGAGGGACTGCGTTGCATCGGTGTACCGGTATTTGACCGCTTCGGCGTTGTCATTGCGGGCCTGAGTATTTCGTTCCCAACGCTGCGTTTCTCTGAAGAGCGTCTTCATGAATATGTGGCGATCCTGCATACCGCAGCGCGCAAAATTTCAGAGCAGATGGGCTATAACGATTATCCGTTCTGATCGACGCTTCCAATAAAAACGCCGCAACAGTGCGGCGTTTTTATAAGCGAAATTTAGCGCTGATTAACCGTTATCAATCACATCAGACGATTTACGCAGCACGGGACAGTTGGTTAACCCGATGATCCCGCTGTCGGAATGGATGTACTGAGCCGTGCTTACCCACCGGGCGGTAAGATATTTACACTGGATACCCAGACCCGCGGCATTTTCTTTGCTCCCCATTAATACGCCGTACCCACTTAATAACAGGCCGATCCACACAATGGCCAGTACAATTACTGTACGAATAAGTAAACGCATCGCTGCCTCTTTTTTCTTTGTTGTCATGGAGTAAGCGTAACGGGTTTACGCAGTGAAACAAGTGCACGATTCCGAAAAGCGTCTGTTGAAGGTACAGTTAGCCCCTGTTTAAGATAACCGTGATAACCTGGCTGCATCAGGTCATAAGACGGAGTGTGGAGTGAAAAAAATACGCTGGGTAATTCTGATTATAGTGTTGATAGCATGCGTGGTGCTGTGGACGCAGACTATCAATGTGATGTGCGATCAGGATGTACAGTTCTTTAGCGGCATTTGTTCAATCAATAAGTTTATCCCCTGGTAGAGGCCATTTTTACGCTGAGTGATGCCCTTACGTGGCGGCAGTGGTAAAATGACCGTTTTTACTGAGGTGGTGAAATGGGTGAGTTACTGAATTCGGGGCTGCTGAGCATTGCATCCCTGGTAATGTCTTTGGTGGTGCTGATTGTTGGGCTGATGCTGTGGTTCTTCGTTAACCGCGCCAGCTCCCGCACAAACGAGCAGATTGAACTGCTGGAAGCATTGCTCGATCAGCAGAAACGGCAGACTGCGTTGCTGCGTCGTCTGTGCGAAGCCAACGAGCCGGAGGAGAAATCGGTACCGAAGGACGCTATTGCTCAACAACAGGACGAGGAAGACTTCATTCGCCTGGTAGCCGAACGATAGTCTGCCCGGAAAGGGAGGTGGCCTGACGTACGGCGTAAATCCCCTCCCTTATCAAATGTGATCCACACCATCCCAACATATAATTAAGCAGCAGTTAACTATTGTTTCAGCATACTGAAAACTGGCGAATATTTATCCTTATTCAATAATTACCGTTTCGTTGAATAAATTGTGTGTTTTATCTTTCCTGAAGTGTTTTATTTTTATCGAAACGTTTTGCTTGCCTTGTTTTGAGGCAGAGTCATAAAAATTTCATTATTTTGGTGCACAATAACGCTAATTAAATGGTGGATTTTAATACAATTAGCAAAATGTAATTAACATCGTATATTCCCTGATACATGTCGGTGCGTTGCAATGTTTTCAGCATAACTTTTCACAAAATGTTCTAACTCAGTCATTCTTTTAAAGAAAATCAGGGATTGGGATGGACGCTTTGAAATGATTGAGCTATGTTTAAAAAGTCTTTGATTACAGGGCGCGGCAACGCACCCTGCGGGCAGTGAGGTCAGGTGGCGCTTCATTTGACAATTCGCATAACCGTGCAGATTGTTATGGAGTAACACCTGAATTTGTGCGGCGGATCGAGACACGTTTAAAAATGGCTTGCCATATTAAACGTTGTGTGTGATAACACGTTTTGGGTCAAACGAGGTACAGTTCTGTTTATGTGTGGCATTTTCAGTAAAGAAGTCCTGAGTAAACACGTTGTCGTTGAATACCGCTTCTCTGCCGAACCTTATATTAGTGCCTCAAGCAGTAATGTCTCAGTTTTATCTATGTCAAAGCCCGCGGGCTAAGAAAACACTCTAAGGAATTTTGCAAATGGCAAAGATTAAAGGTCAAGTTAAGTGGTTCAACGAGTCTAAAGGTTTTGGTTTCATTACTCCTGCTGACGGCAGCAAAGACGTGTTCGTACACTTCTCTGCAATCCAGGGTAACGGCTTCAAAACTCTGGCTGAAGGCCAGAACGTTGAGTTCGAAATTCAGGATGGCCAGAAAGGCCCAGCTGCGGTTAACGTAACTGCTATCTGATCGAATCACTGCTGACTGAAGCGCTCAGCGCTTCGATCTCAGACATAAGCCTCGCCGATGCGGGGCTTTTTTATTCGCTTATTTTTCAAAATATTACGTAATCCTTCGCTGTTATTATCTTGTTGCAAACCCGCGAGATTATTAGCATTGTTTTTCCGCCTTATTATCTGCTTTTCCCGTTAAATCAGGGCGTTGATCAACAGCCCTGGGGTTAAGGTGAAAAAAAAGACAATAACCACCACCGGAAACTTTACTCCGGCACGTTTTGCACTTCTGTGTCTCGCTATCTTTTGTAGCCTTGCGTTTCTGCTGGGCCGCGTGGCGTGGCTGCAAATTATCAAACCGGATAATCTGGTGAAGCAGGAGGATATGCGCTCCCTGCGCGAAGTGGCGATAGACGCCCCGCGTGGGATGATTGTGGACCGTGAAGGGCGACCCCTTGCGGTGAGCGTACCTGTCCAGGCCGTCTGGGCCGATCCCAAAACAGTGCTGGAAAAAGGGGGGATCGGTTATGACTCGCGCTGGCAGGCCCTGGCAAATGCCTTACACCTTTCTCTGAGCACGCTCGCATCGCGCATCAACAGTAACCCGCACGGGCGATTTATTTACCTTGCCCGTCAGGTTGATCCCGCCCAGGCAAAGTGGATCGATAAGCTGCGTCTCCCCGGTATCAACCTTCGCGATGAGTCCCGCCGCTTTTATCCTGCCGGGCACGTGGCGGCGAACCTGATTGGCTTCACCAATATTGATGGTCAGGGCATTGAGGGCGTCGAGAAAAGCTTCAACACGCAGCTTACCGGGAAGACAGGCGTGCGGCTGGTCAGGAAAGATCGCTACGGACATGTGGTGGAGAACCTCACGGAGGTGGCTCCCGTACCGGCACATAATATCCAGCTGAGTATCGATGAACGCCTGCAAACTATCACCGAAGACGCGCTGGATAATGCCGTGGCGTGGAACAAAGCCGAATCAGGCGCGTCGGTGCTGATTAATATCCAGACGGGCGAAATTCTGGCAATGGCGAGCTTCCCCGACTTCAACCCCAACAACCGGGAAGGGGCAACGCTGGATGATTTTCGCAATCGCGCGATCAGCGACACCTTTGAACCTGGCTCGACCGTTAAGCCTCTGGTGCTGATGACGGCGCTACAGCAGGGGCTGGTACAGCCTGACAGCGTCATAGACACGCATCCCTACACCATTGATGGCCATCGTATCCGCGATGTGGGCTACTACCCCGAGCTGACGATGACCGGGATCCTGCAAAAATCCAGTGACACGGGCGTGTCGCGTCTTTCGCTGGCGATGCCCGTGCAACGGTTACTGGATACCTATAAACACTTTGGTTTTGGCGAGAGTACCGGGCTTGGCTTAACGGGAGAAAGCGCAGGTTTACTGCCGCAGCGAAAATTCTGGAGCCAGTTAGACCGGGCGACCTTTGCCTTTGGGTATGGCCTGATGGTCACCCCCCTCCAGCTGGCGCATGTGTATGCCACCATCGGCAGCTATGGCATTGAACGGCCTCTGTCCATCACCCGAATCGACCCGCCGGTGATTGGCAAGCGGGTGATGCCCGAGGAAATTGTTCACGAGGTGGAGCACATGATGGAGAGCGTTGCGTTACCCGGCGGTGGCGGGATCAAAGCGGCGGTGCGTAACTATCGCGTGGCGATAAAAACCGGGACGGCCAAAAAAATCGATGAACACGGTAAGTATGTGGATAAATACGTCGCCTATACCGCAGGCGTTGCGCCTGCCAGCGATCCCCGTTTTGCGCTGGTGGTGGTGATCAACGATCCGCAAAACGGTGCCTATTACGGCGGGGCCGTTTCCGCGCCCGTGTTCAGCGAAATTATGGGTAACGTTCTGCGTCTGGAAAACGTGAAGCCAGACGGGCTGCCGGCAGATTCTGACCATCTGATCGTGATGCGTCACCCAGCCGTTTATAACCCTGGCGAATAGCGGTACACTTCGCCTTTTGGTTTACGCCCTGGAGCTGTCATGTCTTTCAGTTGTCCCCTTTGCCACGCGCCGCTGACGCGCGCGGAGAAAACGTTTATCTGTCCACAGGGACATCAGTTTGACCGGGCGAAAGAGGGCTATGTAAATCTTCTGCCGGTACAGCACAAGCGCTCCCGGGACCCGGGTGACAGCGCGGAGATGATGCAGGCGCGCCGGGCGTTTCTCGATGCCGGGCACTATCAACCGCTCAGGGATGCCGTTGTCGCCTTACTCCGTCAATATCTGACAGAAGGCGCATCCGCCATGCTGGATATCGGCTGCGGCGAAGGTTACTACACCGCCACGTTTGCTGACGTGGCGGCTGAGAAGGGCGCCGAAACTTACGGGCTGGACGTGTCGAAAGTGGCTATCCGTGCGGCAGCAAAACGCTACTCAGCGGTAACGTTCTGCGTGGCCTCCAGCCACCGCCTGCCGTTTGAGGAAGCGAGTATGGACGCCGTGGTGCGTATCTATGCGCCGTGCAAGGCAGAGGAGCTGGCGCGCGTCGTTAAGCCCGGCGGCTGGGTTATCACCGTCACGCCAGGGCCGCGTCATCTGCTGGAGCTAAAAGGGCAGATCTATGATGAAGTTCACCTGCATGCGCCTCACTCTGAACAGCTGGCGGGCTTTGCGTTAAAGCAGGCGCAGTCGGTCGCGTATGAGATGACGTTGCAGGGAAGTGAAGCGGTGGCATTACTGCAAATGACGCCGTTTGCGTGGCGGGCTAAATCAGAGGTGTGGGAAACGCTGGCAGCGCAGACAGAATTTCGCTGCCAGACGGATTTCAGCATCCATTGCTGGCAGCGCGAAGGTTAACCCGCGAAATGTGCCCAAAGGATTTGGGCACCAATCCCGATCAACACGATACCGCCCAGAATTTCGGCGCGTTTGCCTAACAGCGGGCCAATGAACCGACCCACCATCATCCCCAGCGTTGACATGATCAGCGTGGCGCAGCCAATCGCCAGCGCGGTGGCGATAATATTGACCTGCAAAAACGCCAGACCAACACCCACGGCCATTGCATCCAGGCTGGTTGCGATGGCGGTTGTCACCAGAAGCCAGAAGCCATGGCGTTGCAGCGGCGCATCGTCTTCATCGCCGTTGCCTCGAAAACCTTCAATCACCATGCGTCCGCCGAGGAACACCAGTAGCACGAAAGCAATCCAGTGATTCCACTCCAGCACAAACTGGCTGGCGAGCATCCCCAGACCCCAGCCGATAAGCGGCGTCAGCGTTTCGATAGCGCCAAAGATGAGACCGGTACGCAGAGCTTCGGAAAATTTAGGTTTATGGAGGGTGGCGCCTTTACCAATAGAGGCGGCAAATGCGTCCATGGACATGCCAAAAGCCAGAAGGATCGTAGCGGAGATATTCATAAGAGCGTCCAGACCGGGGATATCCATATGACACATCACTGCCCCCAGTAAACAGCAGTTGATGTATCTATGGTCTCGCCTGATCGCTTTCGCACAGTAAGTGTGCTGAAAACGATCCGTACGCGCCACGTTTTTCAACGAGTATGTTGACACGTACATTTCCCGCAGGCAGGAAATCGGCTACTCCCCAACGACGGGCGCAACCTTAACATATTTTGAGAATATAAAACAACAATGAAGATGGCTTAATAAAGCCATCATGTTGATAACGATTTTCATTTAGATTTATGCGTGAAAATATCGTTAATAAATATAAGTTAATTAGCAAAGGAGATATAGCACCGGCTATATTGCTGGTTCAAGAATAATGCAATATATAGCCGATGCTATAATGCTAACTCATTGAGTTTTTACGAGTAATTTGTATATCTTTTCCAGGTCATCAATATTTTTGACCCGAATGAGCAGGCGGCGTTGTTCTAATTGCATCACCAGAACGCCGTCTTCGGATAAATTCATCTCTTTAATGCGGTTATATTCTATCCAGACATTGGCGAAGAAGAATCCGTGTTTTTTAAAAATGAGTTTTGGCGAGCGGATCCAGAACAGGTAAATCGCCATTAATGCCAGCGCACATAATAACCATGTGGTTAATATTGCGCCATGGCTGGTCACATTATTGTAAATCAGAATGACTACCAGACCGGCGAAGATAAACGCATCAATGCGTCCACGGCGTAAGAGGGGAAGGGTCAGCAGCGTCTCGCCGTGGCGGCGAGGCATAATGAACTCGTCATAGATCGCGTAGGCCAGAAGGGCAACAATAAACAAAACCAGTACGGTGTCCGTGACAGTCATTCATCCTCCAGATAAAAAGACCGGGGGCAAGCCCCCGGTCGGTAACGCAGTTTATTACAGACCCAGCAGGCCGACGGCGTAGCCCGCGATACCGATGACGAAGAAGCCAACGATGATCCACAGCGGGTTCACTTTCTTACGCAGCAGCCACATACAGGCGAAGGTTAACAGCAGCGGTACCAGGCCCGGCATCAGCTGGTCCAGAATGGTCTGCACGGTCGTAACGCGTGTCTGACCATCCTGACCGGTGATCGTCGATACCACCAGCGGGATGTTCACGTGCGTCCACTTGTTAACCAGCGCCCCCATTACAAACAGGCCGAGGATTGACGCCCCCTCAGTCAGTTTTTGCAGGAAGCCGCCGCCCATATCCTTAACGATATCCACCCCTTTACGGTAACCGTACGCCACGCCATAGTAACGGGTCAGCAGACGCACCGCGTTGAACAGGATGAAGAACAGCAGAGGACCGAGCAGGCTGCCGCTCATGGCGATCCCGGCGCCCAGTGCTGCAAAGACCGGACGCACGGTACCCCAGAAGATCGGGTCGCCCACGCCTGCCAGCGGCCCCATCAGACCAACTTTGATACCGTTGATAGCACCATCGTCGATCTCAGCTCCGTTCGCACGCTGCTCTTCCATCGCCAGCGTCACGCCCAGAACCGGCGCCGCAACATAAGGATGGGTGTTGAAGAATTCCAGGTGACGCTTAATTGCCTGACGGCGTGCTTCGTTGTTTTCCGGATACAGGCGTTTGATGGCCGGCACCATGGAGAAGCAGAAGCCGAGCGCCTGCATACGTTCGAAGTTCCATGAACCCTGAAACAGGTTAGAACGGATGAACACGCCACGAATATCACCCGGAGTGAGTTTTTTCTCAGTGGTAGTTTTTGTCATATCAACCATTTCGCTCACCTGTTAGTCCAGTTCGTTATCGAGATCGTTGTTACCAGCAGCCTGCGCAGGGGCACCCGCGACACGGTTGTATTTCGGGCTGAGCTGGATATAAAGAATCGCCATCACCGCACCAATCACACCCAGCGCAACCAGGTTGAAGTTGGTGAACGCAGCGGTAACGAAGCCGAGGTAGAAGAACGGCATAAGGTAGCCCGCGCGCATCATGTTGATGACCATCGCATAACCGACCACCACGATCATACCCCCGGCGATATTCAGACCGCTGGTGACCACTTCAGGGATCGCATTCAGCATGCCCTGAACTTCGCTGGTACCGACAGAGATCGCCACGATAACCGCAGGGATCGCGATACGCATCGCTTGCAGGAACAGGGAAGAAACGTGGATCCAGGAGAGCGCGGTGAGGTTGCCGTTTTCGGCCGCCTTATCCGCCGCGTGCTGGAAGGCAACGGTAATAGTACGAACGATAATGGTCAGCACCTGACCCGCTGCGGCCAGTGGGATGGCCAGCGCGATACCGGCACCAATACTCTGATGACCAGCGATAACCAGAACGGTTGAAATAATGGACGCCAGCGCGGCATCTGGCGCCACTGCCGCACCGATGTTCATCCAGCCGAGGGCGATCATTTCCAGGGTACCACCGATGATGATACCGGTTTTCATGTCACCGAGAACGGCGCCAATCAACGTACAGGCCACCAGAGGGCGGTGGAACTGAAATTCATCAAGTACGGACTCCATACCCGCAATACATGCGACGATGAACACCAGCACAATCTGAAGAGTAGTAATCTCCATTGCACTTCTCCTATTACATAAGCTCTATATGAAAAACCGGCCCGGGCTTATTTCCCCACTTTGCCGATCAAATCCATCATTTTCAGTTTCTGATCCGTGGAAACCTTACGGGCTTCCAGTTCGATACCGCGTGCATTCAGTTTGTTGAAGGCCTCGATATCTTTCGCATCCACTGAAATCGCGTTATTGACCTGCGTTTTGCCCTGACGGAATGCCATACCGCCAATGTTAACGGAGGTGATTTTCACGCCGCCTTCAACAATGCGTTCGACGTCTGTCGGGTTGGTGAAGAGAAGCATCACGCGCTCACCCGCATATTTCGGGTTGTTGTAAACGCGGATCATTTTGGCGACATCCACGACGTGCGCGGTGACGCCCGGCGGTGCAACCTGGGTAAGAAGGGTTTTACGGACAGTGTCGGCGGCCACTTCGTCACTGACCACGATAATGCGTTGTACGTTGGTCTCTTTGGTCCAGCGTGTCGCCACCTGGCCGTGGATCAAACGGTCATCAATACGCGCAAGGCCGATAACCATGTAATCGTTCGGACCCATTGGCTTCGCCGGTGCTGCCGCCCTTGGCGCAGCAGGGGCGGGGGCTGGGGCAGGTTTTTCAACCGGCTGCGCTTTCAGCGCCTTCACGCCTTCGCGACCGGTTTCCACCGCCAACGCCACCAGTTCATCAAAACCTGGATTGTCGTCACGCGCCATCAAGGTTTCCACCAACATCGGAATATTCACCCCGGCGACGACTTCATAATGCTCTTTATCGACGACAATGCGGCTGGCAGCGTTGAACGGGCTGCCGCCCCATGTATCCACGAGAAACAGCACGCCTTTGCTGGTATCCAGCTTCTCAAGCTGAGCAGTGTATTTTTCAATCAGCGTCTCGGCATTTTCACCGGGAACGAAATCGATCCAGCCGACGTTTTCCTGCTCGCCCAACAGCATTTCTGCCGTTTTGAGTAACTGCTCCGCAGCCCAACCATGTGTGCCTATGACAATAGCAATGGTCACTTGCTACCTCCTTTTATTATCATTTATACGTCTGCCAGGCAGGCGTACTGAGAATCGTATTGGCGAACCGAATCGATTCAGATAAGGGTTAGAGTTCAAAAAACTAAGACTTCCGCGAATTATTTTAGATAGTGAAAAAATAATTTATGTGATGAAGATCCGTAATTTAGCCACGCCTTACAGATTTTTCTCTAAGATAATCCGCGTGTGTTACAGAAGTTTGCAAAGGAACGTAAATCTTTGCTAAAAACCAATTGTCTCTGATATGTTTAGCGTCCGTTTAATTATTCAGGAGTATAGGGCTACAGCCCACTATATGGACCGTCACCGACGTCAGTCATCTTCCAGGCCATTCCGCGCCTTAATCACCGGCGATCTTCGCCACGCATCGACTCTCATTCCCTTTGAAATGCCCGACATTAGCGGGGCACCGTTTTGTCATTCCTTTAGCAGGAGCGTGTCATGGAATTCTTAATGGACCCGTCAATCTGGGTAGGTTTGCTTACGCTGGTCGTGCTGGAGATCGTTCTCGGTATTGATAACCTGGTGTTTATCGCCATCCTCGCGGATAAGCTGCCGCCGAAACAGCGTGATAAAGCCCGTCTGATCGGCCTCTCGCTGGCGCTGATCATGCGTCTGGGCTTACTGTCTGTGATTTCGTGGATGGTCACCCTGACGAAGCCCCTGTTCACCGTCATGGATTTCACCTTCTCCGGCCGCGATTTAATCATGCTGGTGGGGGGACTGTTCCTGCTGTTCAAAGCCACAACAGAGCTGCATGAACGGCTGGAGAACCGGCAGCATGATGATGGCCACGGTAAGGGCTACGCCAGCTTCTGGGTGGTTGTTCTCCAGATTGTGGTGCTTGATGCGGTCTTCTCACTGGATGCGGTGATTACGGCGGTCGGCATGGTGAACCATCTGCCGGTGATGATGGCGGCGGTGGTGATTGCGATGGCGGTAATGCTGCTGGCGTCGAAACCGCTGACGCGTTTCGTCAACCAGCATCCGACGGTCGTTGTGCTGTGTCTGAGCTTCCTGCTGATGATTGGTCTGAGCCTGGTAGCAGAAGGGTTTGGCTTCCATATTCCGAAAGGCTACCTGTACGCCGCGATTGGCTTCTCGATTCTGATCGAGCTGTTTAACCAGATTGCGCGCCGTAACTTTATTAAGCAGCAGTCGAATCAGCCGCTGCGAGCCCGTACCGCAGATGCGATTCTTCGACTGATGGGCGGGCGTCGTCAGGTGAACGTGCAGGCTGATAACGAGAACCGCAACCCGGTTCCGGTGCCGGAAGGCGCGTTTGTGGAAGAAGAACGTTATATGATCAATGGCGTGCTTTCGCTGGCTTCCCGCTCCCTGCGCGGCATTATGACGCCGCGCGGCGAAATCAGCTGGGTGGACGCCAACCTGAGCGTCGACGAAATTCGTCAGCAGCTGCTCTCTTCGCCGCACAGCCTGTTCCCGGTCTGCCGGGGTGAGCTGGATGAGATCATCGGTGTGGTACGCGCGAAAGAGATGCTGGTGGCGCTGGAAGAGGGCGTTAACGTCGAGGCCGTAGCGGCCGCGTCGCCTGCCATCGTGGTGCCGGAGACGCTGGATCCGATCAACCTGCTGGGCGTATTGCGTCGTGCCCGCGGGAGCTTTGTTATCGTCACCAACGAATTTGGTGTAGTACAGGGCCTGGTGACGCCGCTGGACGTGCTGGAAGCCATTGCCGGTGAATTCCCTGATGCGGATGAAACGCCGGAAATCGTTGCTGACGGTGACGGCTGGCTGGTGAAAGGCACCACCGACCTGCATGCGCTCTCGCACACGCTGGGCGTCGAAAACGTAGTCAATGATGATGAAGACATTGCCACCGTCGCGGGGCTGGTGATTGCCGTTAACGGGCAGATCCCGCGTATCGGTGATGTGCTGGAGCTGCCGCCGCTGCAAATTACCATCGTCGAAGCCAACGACTATCGCGTTGATATGGTGCGTATTGTTAAAGAGCACTCTGCACACGACGAAGAAGAGTAACGCTATCTAGCGTAACGGCAGTAAGGGCACGATGTGTCCGTTGTGACGGGCTGGCGGAGAGTGACTTTCCGCCAGCCATTTCGGAAACTCGCGCAGCGGCATTGGCCGCGCATACAAGTACCCCTGCAAAATATGTACGCTGTGACGGCGCAGGTAGCGTGACTGCTCCTCGGTTTCCACCCCCTCCGCAACCAGTTCAATATTCAGCCGCTGGCCCAGCGCAATAATAATATCCGTTACCGTTGAGTTCACGGCGTCGGTGCCGATCGCGGTGGTGAAGGATTTATCGATTTTCAGCACATCCGGATGCAGTTTTTCTAGCCATGAAAGTGAACTGTTGCCGGTCCCAAAATCATCAATCGCAAGTTTCACCCCTTTACGGTGCAGCTCACGCACGATGCGGTAATCCACATCCAGCAACGCATCGCGTTCGGTTAACTCGACGATCAACTGTTGTACAGGGTTGGCGTTAAACCAGATGCGGTTGAGATCCCGGATCAGCGTCGCGCGGCGAAAATGGCTGGCGGCCACGTTAATGCCGATATGGAAATCGCGCGAGGCCGGGAAATAGCCTATCTGCCGCACCGTTTCGCTGATGACGTAGCGGGTAAGCGGAACAATCAGGTTATGTTCTTCGGCCAGAGGGATAAAGACATCGGGCGAAATCCATCCCTGACGCGGGTTGTTCCAGCGCAGGAGGATCTCGACGCCGACGCATTCCCGGGTGCGGGCATTCACCAGCGGCTGGCAGAAAAGCTCAAACTCCCGGGCCGCAATTCCCATGTTGATTTCCCAGGTGAAACTGATGCGCCGCGCGGTGGCGAGCCAGGCGATATAGCCCATCAGTAAGCTGAGCATCAACGCCAGCGGCAGCTGGGTGGGCAGATTTTTCAACGCCATTTCGCCAGGCCCGGGGCCGCTCACCGTGACGCTGAAAGGGTAATGCTGTGACGATTGTTCCAGCAGGGAGGCGTTTTCATCGAAGGTCGGCGTAGTCGTCACCTGTTGCCCGTCGCGCAGGAAGTTATCTCCCACTCTCAGGACAACGTCGGTGATCTGCGGCCGCTGCGGCTCGAGAATCATTTTAGTGATGAGATCGATATTCACCACCTCCATCACCCCGTCGTTGCCATCGCCCGCAACGGGAGACCACTGAATCAGTACCGGGCTGCCTTTTACCAGCCACCGATCGGTCAACAGCAGCAGCCTGGATTCACTGACCGGAAGCTCCGGCACAAACTCACTGACGGGCACATTACGGCTGCCAAAGACGCTTGAGCAATACAGTATTCCGTCTTGAATGAGGGCGATGGAGCGTACGGTCTGGAGGATCGCCGCCTGTTTTCGCAGGATCAGATTTGCTTCGGAACAGGGTATGCCAACCAGTGAAAGTAGCGTTTCCCGCTGGGCCTCTAACGAAAGAAGCACCTTATCAAGCGCACGCACGGTGTGGTGGGTAAAGTCGTGGATCCGATCCTGATTTATGTTGCGCTGTGAAATAAAGCGAATACCCAGCGTCAGGACGAGCGTAACGAGCGCAACCGTGACACAGACGATAACGCGTTTTCGGCGATAGTCTTTAATGATCGTTTGTGCAGTTTGCATGAACGGTCGCCTGTTAAGCACCGGCCGGAAAAGCCAGACGCAACAGTGACAGTGTAGTGGGGAATACGTGAAGCGACGAGACGAGAGGGGAAAATTCGCCCATCCGTTGCAGATGGGCGAAAGGAAGGCTTAGTCGCACTGCACCTTAATGGCCAGACCGCCGCGCGAGGTCTCACGGTACTTCGCGTTCATATCCTTGCCGGTTTCGTACATGGTTTCAATAACCTTATCCAGCGACACGCGTGGCTCGCTGGTACGGCGCATCGCCATACGTGAGGCGTTGATCGCTTTGACGGAGGCAATGGCGTTACGCTCAATGCACGGTACCTGCACCTGACCGGCAACCGGGTCACAGGTCAGACCGAGGTTGTGCTCCATACCGATTTCCGCCGCCACGCACACCTGCTCAGGGCTTGCGCCCAGCAGCTCCGCCAGGCCAGCCGCCGCCATGGAGCAGGCCACGCCCACTTCACCCTGACAGCCCACTTCAGCACCGGAGATGGACGCATTCATTTTGTACAGTGCGCCGATAGCGCCTGCCGCGAGGAAATAACGGATATAGATGTCCGGCGTCACGGGCTCAATAAAGTGATCGTAATAGGCCAGCACCGCCGGAACGATACCGCACGCGCCGTTGGTTGGCGCCGTCACGACGCGACCACCCGCGGCGTTCTCTTCGTTAACCGCGAGGGCAAACATGTTCACCCAGTCAACCACGTTCATTGGGTCATTGGAGAACTTGTCGGTGGTGACCAGCATGCGGCGCAGCGCAGAGGCACGACGCGGTACGCGCAGTGGCCCAGGCAGAACGCCTTCGGTGTTCATCCCGCGATCAATACAGGCGCGCATGGTTTGCCACACGTTAGCAAAATAGTCTTCGATCTCTTTCTTGCTGTGCAGCGCCAGTTCGTTCTGCATCACCATGCCGGACAGGGACAGACCGGTCTCTTTGCAGTAGCCCAGCATCTCGGTGGCCGATTTAAACGGATAAGGCACATTGACGTCGCCCGCGCTCTCTTTACCAAAGTGTTCTTCGTCAACGATGAAGCCGCCGCCGATGGAGTAGTAGGTTTTGCTGTAGATCTCTTTTTCGCCACTCCAGGCGTGGATGGTCATGCCGTTTTCATGCAGCGGCAGGTTGTCGCTACGAAAACGCATCCCGTCATCCTGCGGGAAGTCCACTTCGTGCTTACCGTTAGCCAGCAGCAAACGACCGCGCGTTTCCACGTCACGGATAAATGCCGGAATGGCATCAATATCAACAGTGTCCGGCATATTGCCTGCCAGACCCATAATAATGGCGATATCGGTGTGGTGGCCTTTACCCGTTAATGACAGTGAACCGTAAACGTCTACGGCGACACGGGTAACGCTTTCCAGTAATCCTTTTTCGACCAGATCATCGACGAACTGTTTACCGGCCTTCATCGGCCCTACAGTGTGGGAAGAGGAAGGACCAATCCCCACTTTGAACATGTCGAATATACTAATCACTTTCACACTCCTGACAGGGTTACTGGGGTTCCAGTAACGATGTTATAACTGCGCATAGTGTAAGAGGGAACACTAACCTCGGCTTAACTATTCACATGAATTAAACTAATGGTTAACGATGGTTTTGCTAATAGCGCGACGCCGATCGCAAACCTGCCAGAAAAGGGTGGAATGTAAAGTATAGTCAAGGCTTCAGGCCGATTTGCAGTGCCAGCTCACGAATGATGCCTGCCGTCATGCCCCAGACAAAATAATGCTGATACCACGACAGCCAGACCCGATGATCGTGTCCGCGGCGGTGAATATCCAGCGGGTGATAGCGGCCCAGACGAAGGGCCTCTTCCAGCGGCATTTCGAACACCGCTGAAACTTCATCGACGCTGGCGTGATACTGAAGATCGGGCGGAATAATGCCAACGACCGGCGTGACCTGAAAACCGGTTACGCTGTCCACTGGCGGCAGCACGCCGATCACCTCGACCGCCTCCGGGGGGATCGCCACTTCCTCATGCGCCTCACGCAGCGCGGCGGCAATCAGGGATGCATCGGTGCTGTCCACCGCGCCGCCCGGGAACGCAACCTGACCGGCGTGTTTTCGCATATGCGGTGAGCGCTGGGTAAGCAACAGACCCGGCTGCTCACGACGCACGACCGGGATCAGCACCGCCGCCTGACGTTGATTCAGCGTGGCGCGGTTAACCTGGGGCCGCAGAAGCTGAAAGCGCGACAGAAAATCATCCAGCGTCAGGTTGTCTTTCTTCACCGTGAGTTCTCCAGTTGCTTCAGGATACGATTCACTTTATCAAAGGTTTCCTGATATTCCGCCTCCGCCTGGCTGTCGGCCACAATGCCACCGCCTGCGGAACAGTACAGGTTACCGTCGCAGGCCGTCAGGGTGCGAATAGTGATGCTGGTATCCATGGTGCCGCAGAGGCTCACATAGCCGATGCTGCCGCACCAGGCGTTGCGCCGATGCGGTTCCAGTTCGTCGATGATCTCCATCGCCCGGACCTTCGGCGCGCCGGTGATGGAGCCGCCCGGAAACGCGGCGCGGAGCAGATCGCAGGCGGTTCGCGAGGCTGGCAGGCGTGCGGTGATGGTGCTGACCAGATGATGCACCGCCGGGAATGGCTCCACGACGAACAGCTCCGGCACGCGCACGCTGCCCGGCTCGGCGACGCGGCCAATATCATTGCGCATCAGATCGACAATCATCAGGTTTTCAGCGCGATCTTTCGGCGAAGCTGCCAGCGTCTTCGCCTGCTGGCGGTCGGCGTCGGGGTTGGCAAGGCGCGGCAGGGTGCCCTTTATCGGGCGGGTCTGAATCATACCGTCAGCCAGGTGAATAAAACGCTCAGGCGAAAGGCTGAGGATGGCGCCGTGTTCAAGGCGTAAAAATGCGCTGAACGGGGCCTTATTGCTGGCATTGAGGCGGGTAAACGCCTGCCATTCGTCTCCCTCGTACGCCGCCTGGAAACGCTGGGCTAGGTTGACCTGATAACAGTCGCCGCTGTGAAGATACGCCTGCACGCGGGAGAATTTTTCCGCGTATTCCTCCGCGCTCATGTTCGAGCGCCAGCCGGAGGTCAGCATAAAGCGTTCCGGGGCGGCGGGCCGTTGCGCCTCAAGCCAGGACAGACGCGCCTGCACGTCCCGGTGGCTTAGCAGAGAAACCGTCTGCTTACGGTGATCCACGATCAGCGCCCAGTCATACAGCCCCACCGCCATATCCGGCAGGGAAATATCCGCCTGCGCATGCTCGGGCAGCGTTTCGAAACGGCGACCCAGATCGTAACCAAACAGGCCCAGCGCGCCCCCCTGGAAAGGCAGATCCGGATCCGGTGTGGCAGATAAGCCCAGAGCCTGGATCTCGTTCTGAAGCCGCATCAGCGGATCGTCCGTTGGCGATAGCGCATCGGTCGTCAGCGTTTTAACCGGGTCGGCCACCAGAATATCAAAGCGGCTGTAGGGGTGATTCGCATGGCCGGAGTGCAGCAGCATGGCAAAAGGAAGGTGGCTCAGACGGGCAAACCAGAACTCGGCGGCGTCTGCACGCCAGGGCAAGGTCATAACAGTGGGGAAGCGCATGTTCATGTATGGCATACTACCGGGCAGCGTGAAATAATTAGCGCGAATAATTTAGCAGGAGTTAACGATGTTTGCAGGTTTACCTTCTCTCAGCCATGACCAACAGCAGAAAGCCGTTGAACGTATTCAGGAGCTGATGTCCCAGGGGATGAGCAGCGGACAGGCAATTTCCCAGGTCGCGGAAGAACTTCGCGCCACCCATACCGGCGAGCGGATCGTGGCGCGCTTTGAGGATGAAGATGAAGAATAACCGGCTTACACTGCCGCGATAATCTTGATCTCAACCTTATATTCCGGTTTCATCAGCGTGGCCTGTACGGTGCAGCGTACAGGCGCGTGACCCGCCACCACCCACGCATCCCAGGCTTTATTCATCGCCGCAAAATCGTCTTTATTCGCCAGAAAAATCGTCGCATCCAGAATGCGGGATTTATCGCTGCCCTGTTTTTCCAGAACGGCGTCGATCTGCGCCAGGGTGTTCGCGGTCTGCTCGAAGGCGTCAGCGTCCAGATTGGCAGGGACGCCGGTGTAGTACAGCGTCTGGTTGTGGATCACCACATCAGACCAGCGGGCTTCGGCATCAATGCGCGTAATTGTCATAAACGTATCCTCGTTATCTTTCGTCGTCAGGCGGCAAGACTGCCATAATGTTCCGCCGTCGTCACTATTTGGGGTGGCACCGGAGAGAAGGGGCTGACATAATCCCTGTGCAAAAATACAGTGAGAGAACACCGTGGCAGACGATTTTTCCCCAGAAGGTCAGTTAGCACAGGCTATTCCCGGCTTTAAACCGCGCGAACCCCAACGTCAGATGGCGCATGCCGTTGCGCACGCTATCGACAAGGCGCAGCCGTTGGTCGTGGAGGCCGGTACCGGTACGGGGAAAACCTACGCTTACCTCGCTCCTGCGCTGCGGGCGAAAAAAAAGGTGATCATCTCTACGGGATCAAAAGCGCTCCAGGATCAGCTCTACAGCCGCGACTTACCCACGGTGGCGAAAGCGCTGAAATACAAAGGGCGTCTGGCCTTGCTGAAAGGGCGTTCTAACTACCTGTGTCTGGAGCGTCTTGAACAGCAGGCGCTGGCGGGCGGCGACCTGCCGGTACAAACCCTGAGCGATGTGATCGTCCTGCGCGCCTGGGCCAACCAGACGGAGGAGGGGGACATCAGCACCTGCGCGAGCGTGCCGGAAGACTCCCCTGCCTGGCCGCTGGTGACCAGCACCAATGACAACTGCCTCGGCAGCGACTGCCCGCTGTATAAAGACTGTTTTGTAGTGAAAGCGCGTAAAACCGCGATGGACGCCGACGTGGTGGTGGTGAACCATCACCTGTTTCTTGCGGATATGGTGGTCAAGGACAGTGGTTTCGGCGAGCTGATCCCGGAGGCGGAGGTGATGATCTTCGATGAAGCCCATCAGCTACCGGACATCGCCAGCCAGTATTTTGGTCAGTCGCTCTCCAGCCGCCAGCTTCAGGATCTGGCGAAAGATATTACCATTGCCTATCGCACCGAACTCAAAGATACCCAGCAGTTGCAGAAGTGCGCGGACCGCCTGGCGCAATGCGCACAGGATTTCCGCTTACAGCTTGGCGAGCCGGGCTATCGCGGCAACCTGCGCGAACTGCTCGCAGACAAAAATATCCAGCGCGCGCTGCTGCTGCTCGATGATGCCCTTGAACTCTGTTACGACGTGGCGAAGCTGTCCCTCGGACGTTCAGCGCTGCTGGACGCCGCTTTCGAGCGCGCCACGCTCTACCGTGGGCGGCTGAAGCGGCTGAAAGAGATCAACCAGCCGGGCTACAGCTACTGGTACGAATGTACCTCGCGCCACTTCACCCTGGCGCTCACGCCGCTGACCGTTGCTGATAAATTCAAAGAGGTGATGGCGCAAAAGCCCGGCACCTGGGTCTTTACCTCGGCTACGCTGTCGGTCAATGACGATCTGCACCACTTTACCGAGCGCCTCGGCATTGAGCAGGCGGAATCCCTGCTTCTGCCGAGCCCGTTCGACTATGAGAAACAGGCGCTGCTGTGCGTGCCGCGCAATCTGCCGCTGCCTAACCAGCCGGGCGCGGCGCGCCATCTGGCGGCCATGCTGAAGCCGATGATCGAGGCCAACAACGGGCGCTGCTTTATGCTCTGCACCTCACACGCCATGATGCGCGATCTGGCCGAGCAGTTCCGCGCCACCATGACGCTACCGGTGCTGTTGCAGGGGGAAACCAGTAAAGGCCAGCTGCTCCAGCAGTTTGTCAGCGCGGGTAATGCCCTGCTGGTGGCGACCAGCAGCTTCTGGGAAGGGGTGGACGTGCGCGGCGATACGCTCTCGCTGGTGATTATCGATAAGCTGCCGTTCACATCGCCGGACGATCCGCTTCTGAAAGCGCGCATGGAGGATTGCCGTCTGCGCGGGGGCGATCCGTTCGACGACGTTCAGCTGCCGGACGCGGTCATCACGCTTAAACAGGGGGTAGGGCGACTGATCCGCGACGTCACTGACCGCGGGGTGCTGGTGATCTGCGACAACCGCCTGGTGATGCGTCCCTACGGCGCCACCTTCCTCGCCAGCCTGCCGCCCGCGCCGCGCACGCGCGATATTAAACGCGCGGTCCGCTTCCTGGCGAACCCGACGGCGGAGTAATTCTTCCCGGAGTGTGTTAAGATGCGCGCCATTTTGTGACTGACCATTGCGAGAGCGCGACGACTGATGCGAATTCTGGCTATTGATACCGCGACAGAGGCCTGTTCCGTTGCCCTGTGGAACGACGGTACGACTTTTGCTCATTTCGAAGAGTGCCCACGGGAACACACCCAACGTATTCTGCCCCTGGTAAAAACCATTTTAACCGAGGGCAACACCGCCCTGACTGACCTCGACGCGCTGGCCTACGGCCGTGGCCCGGGCAGCTTTACGGGCGTACGTATCGGGATAGGCATTGCGCAGGGGCTGGCGCTGGGCGCTGACCTGCCGATGATCGGCGTCTCAACGCTTGCGACCATGGCTCAGGGCGCCTGGCGCATGACCGGCGCCACCCGCGTGCTGGCTGCGATTGATGCCCGCATGGGGGAAGTCTACTGGGCGGAGTACATCCGTGATGAAAACGGCGTCTGGCACGGCGAAGAGACGGAAGCGGTGCTTAAACCTGACGCCGTCACCGGGCGCCTGAAACAGCTCTCCGGTGAGTGGGCGACGGTCGGAACCGGCTGGCCGGCATGGCCGGAGATGGCGAGCGGCACCGGCCTTACGCTGGTGGACGGTAACATGCTCCTGCCTGCCGCAGAGGATATGCTGCCGATTGCCTGTCAGCTGCTTGCCGCAGGAAAAACCGTGGCGGTTGAACATGCTGAACCGGTTTATTTACGAAACACCGTCGCGTGGAAGAAACTTCCTGGCCGCGAGTGAATCTCAGTAACAGGAACTGAGAAAAAGGAGTCGCATCATGGCGGTTCAGACTAAAGTTGTACGCTTTTTTATGGCAGGCGCGGTTGCCATAGCACTGAGCGGGTGCGTCACCGTTCCTGATGCGATCAAGGGCACCAGCCCGACGCCACAGCAGGATCTGGTACGCGTGATGAATGCCCCGGAGCTGTATGCCGGGCAGGAAGCGCGGTTTGGCGGCAAGGTGGTTGAAGTGCTAAACCAGCAGGGGAAAACCCGGCTGGAGATTGCCACCGTTCCGCTGGACGACGGCGCGCGGCCTGTTCTGGGTGAAGCCTCGCGCGGGCGGATCTACGCTGACGTCAGCGGCTTCCTCGATCCGGTAGATTTCCGCGGGCAACTGGTGACCGTCGTCGGGCCGATTACCGGTTCGGTGGCGGGGAAAATCGGCAATACGCCATACAAATTTATGACCATGCAGGTGAACGGCTACAAACGCTGGCGTATCGCCCAGCAGGTGGTGATGCCGCCACAGCCTATCGATCCGTGGATGTGGGGTCCGCATCCGTATCGTTACGGCTACGGTGGCTGGGGTTGGTACAATCCAGGCCCTGCACAGGTTCAAACAATCGTAACTGAGTAACTTACTGTTATTGTTAGGAAAGAGACAGCGGCTCAGCCGCTGTCTCTGTTTTTTTACGGATAAAACGAAAAAAAAGAGTGACGCGCTTCGCAACCTGCAATCTGAACAATTAATAAACTGGTACGCTGAGTTAATATAATGTTAACAAACTGTTTATTATCGGGGCTGTGATGACGACGAACACTCATTTCAGAGGTGATGCATTGAAAAAGGTTTGGCTTAACCGTTATCCCGCGGATGTCCCTGCGGAGATCAATCCTGACCGTTATCAATCCCTGATTGAATTATTTGAACACTCGGTACGGCGCTACGCTGACCAGCCTGCATTTGTGAATATGGGCGAAGTGATGACCTTCCGTAAGCTGGAAGAGCGCAGCCGGGCGTTTGCGGCCTATTTACAGGAAGGGTTGGGCTTGCAGAAAGGGGATCGCGTCGCGCTGATGATGCCAAACCTGCTGCAATACCCGGTGGCGTTGTTCGGGATCCTCAGGGCAGGGATGATCGTGGTTAACGTTAACCCGCTCTATACCCCGCGCGAGCTGGAACATCAGTTGAATGACAGCGGCGCGGCGGCGATTGTGATTGTCTCCAACTTTGCCCACACGCTGGAAAAAGTGGTTGAAAAAACCCAGGTTAAGCACGTCATCCTGACGCGCATGGGCGACCAGCTCTCTACCGCGAAAGGTACGCTGGTCAACTTTGTCGTTAAATACGTTAAGCGGCTGGTGCCGAAATACCACCTGCCGGATGCCATCTCCTTCCGCCGTGCCCTGCATGCGGGCTACAGGATGCAGTACGTGAAGCCGGAGATCGTGTCTGAGGATCTGGCCTTCCTGCAATACACGGGCGGCACCACCGGCGTGGCGAAAGGGGCGATGCTGACCCACCGTAACATGCTGGCGAACCTTGAGCAGGTTAATGCCACCTACGGACCGCTGCTGCATCCAGGCAAGGAGCTGGTGATCACCGCGCTTCCGCTGTATCACATTTTTGCGCTGACCATGAACTGCCTGCTGTTTATCGAGCTTGGCGGTCAAAACGTACTGATCACCAACCCGCGCGACATTCCGGGGCTGGTCAAAGAGCTGGCGAAATACCCGTTCACCGCCATGACCGGCGTGAACACCCTGTTTAACGCGCTGCTTAACAATAAAGAGTTCCAGCAGCTCGATTTCTCCACGCTGCACCTCTCTGCGGGCGGCGGGATGCCGGTTCAGCAGGCGGTTGCCGAGCGCTGGGTGAAACTCACCGGGCAATATCTGCTGGAAGGCTATGGCCTGACGGAGTGCGCCCCGCTGGTCAGCGTTAACCCGCATGATATCGACTACCACAGCGGCAGTATCGGTCTGCCGGTCCCGTCGACGGAAGCAAAACTGGTGGATGATGAGGATAACGAAGTGCCTCACGGCGAGCCAGGAGAGCTGTGCGTCAGAGGGCCGCAGGTGATGCTGGGTTACTGGCAACGTCCGGATGCCACGGATGAGATCATCAAAGACGGCTGGCTGCACACGGGCGACATCGCGGTGATGGATGACGAAGGCTTCCTGCGCATCGTCGATCGCAAGAAAGACATGATCCTGGTGTCAGGGTTTAACGTCTATCCGAACGAAATCGAAGACGTGGTGATGCAGCACAGCGGCGTGCTGGAAGTGGCGGCGGTGGGCGTTCCTTCCGGCAGCAGCGGTGAAGCGGTGAAGATATTTGTGGTCAAGAAAGATCCTTCTCTTACCGAGGATGCGCTGATAACGTTTTGTCGCCGTCAGCTAACGGGCTATAAAGTGCCGAAGCTGGTGGAATTCCGGGATGAGCTGCCGAAATCCAACGTCGGGAAGATATTACGACGAGAATTACGTGACGAAGCCCGTGCCAAAGTGGACAATAAGGCCTGAGCTTCACGTTAATCGCCCAGACGCCGGTTAAGCCGGCGTTTTTTATGGGCGCAAACAAAAGAGAGTCCGATTTGAATTACCAGATGATCACTACCAACGACGAGCTGGCTTCGCTGTGCGAGGTGACGCGTGAATTTCCTGCTATCGCCCTGGATACGGAATTTGTCCGCACCCGAACGTACTATCCGCAGCTGGGTCTGATTCAGATGTATGACGGCAAACACGTGTCGTTGATTGACCCCCTCGGCATTACCGACTGGGCGCCAATGCGCGAGCTGTTGCTGGATACCGCCGTGACCAAATATCTGCACGCGGGCAGTGAAGATCTGGAAGTCTTTCTCAACACCTTTGGCATTATGCCGCAGCCGCTGATTGATACCCAGATCCTCGCGGCGTTCAGCGGTCGTCCGCTCTCCTGGGGTTTTGCGGCGATGGTGGAAGAGTACACCGGTCTGACGCTGGATAAGAGCGAATCGCGTACCGACTGGCTCGCACGTCCGCTAACGGCGCGTCAGCTTGAATACGCCGCGGCAGACGTCTTTTACCTTCTTCCAATTGCCGGCCAGCTCATGAAAGAGGCTGAGGCGTCCGGTTGGCTGTCTGCCGCGCTGGACGAGTGCCGCATGACGCAGCAGCGTCGTCAGGAAGTGGTTGATCCGAAAGAAGCCTGGCGTGACATCACCAATGCCTGGCAGCTGCGCACCCGCCAGCTGGCCTGTCTGCAACTGCTGGCTGACTGGCGTCTGCGTAAAGCGCGTGAGCGCGATCTGGCGGTTAACTTCGTGGTGCGTGAAGAGCACCTGTGGGCGGTGGCGCGCTATATGCCGGGTAGCCTTGGCGAACTGGACAGCATTGGCCTTTCCGGAAGTGAGATCCGTTTCCACGGTAAAACGCTGCTCGCGCTGGTAGAGAAAGCTCAGCAACTGCCAGAGGACGCACTGCCAGAACCGCTGCTTAACCTGATGGATATGCCGGGCTACCGCAAGGCGTTCAAAGACATCAAAGCGCTGGTGCAGACGGTGGCGGGGGAAAGCAAACTGAGTGCCGAACTGCTGGCTTCACGTCGTCAGATTAACCAGCTGCTGAACTGGCACTGGAAGTTGAAACCGCAAAATGGTTTACCGGAACTGGTCGCCGGATGGCGGGGGGAACTGATGGCCGAACGCCTGAATACCCTGCTGGAAGGGTATCCGCGCTAAAGAATTGTAGCCCCGGTAAGCGCAGCGCCACCGGGGAAATTGCCGGGCGGCGCGATGCTTACCCGGCCTACAAAACCACAAACGGATTAACGCGACTCTTCCGCTTCCGGAAGCGTCACGTTCAGCTCCAGAATCGAAATATCCCCGTCTTTTTGCTCCAGCTGAACGGTGACCATTTCCGGGTCAATCTGCACGTATTTGCAGATCACTTCCAGAATGTCTTTGCGCAGCTGCGGCAGGTAGTGCGGTTCGGCGTCGCTACGACGACGTTCCGCCACAATGATTTGCAGACGTTCTTTTGCGATGTTGGCGGTGCTTTTTTTCCGCGAGAGAAAAAAGTCCAGTAATGCCATAACTTATCCTCCGAACAGGCGTTTGAGGAAACCTTTCTTCTCTTCTTCAATGAAGCGGAAAGGACGTTCTTCTCCCAGCAGACGGTCAACGGTATCCGCATACGCTTTACCCGCGTCTGCCTGTGTATCCAGGATCACGGGCTCGCCCTGGTTAGAGGCGCGCAACACGGACTGATCTTCCGGGATCACGCCAACCAGTTTGATGCGCAGGATCTCCAGCACGTCTTCCATGCTCAGCATGTCACCTTTGTTCACCCGGCCCGGGTTGTAGCGGGTCAGCAGCAGGTGCTCTTTGATTGGCTCCTGGCCATTTTCCGCGCGACGGGATTTCGAGGCCAGAATGCCGAGAATACGGTCGGAGTCACGTACTGACGAGACTTCCGGGTTGGTGGTGATGATGGCTTCATCCGCGAAGTAGAGCGCCATCAGCGCGCCGGTTTCGATACCGGCCGGGGAGTCGCAGACCACGAAGTCGAACTCCATCTTTTTCAGATCGTCGAGCACCTTTTCCACGCCTTCGCGGGTCAGGGCGTCTTTATCACGGGTCTGGGACGCCGGAAGAATGTAGAGGTTCTCGGTACGCTTATCTTTAATCAGCGCCTGGTTAAGGGTGGCATCGCCCTGAATGACGTTCACGAAGTCATACACCACGCGACGCTCGCAACCCATGATCAGGTCCAGGTTACGCAGACCGATATCGAAGTCGATTACGACGGTTTTCTTTCCCTTCTGGGCCAAACCAGTAGCGATGGCCGCGCTGGAGGTGGTCTTGCCAACGCCTCCTTTACCCGAAGTCACAACAATAATGCGTGCCATAGAAATTCCTTGTTAAAAGGGATCAATTTAACGGTTGAACGGTCAAAGCGTTATCTGCCAGTTGCAGACGGGCCGCTTTGCCATAAAATTCGGCTGGGATTTTATCGCTCAGCCAATATTCACCTGCGATAGACACCAGTTCTGCCGTCAGGTGAGTACAAAAAATTTGTGCTTCTCGATCGCCGCTGGCGCCCGCAAGCGCACGCCCACGCATCATACCGTAAACGTGAATATTGCCATCTGCAATCAGTTCAGCGCCCGCACTGACGTGGCTTGTAACAATCAGATCACAGTTTGGCGCATAAATGCGCTGACCGGAACGAACCGGCAGATCAATCAATCGCGTTTTTGTGACTGGGGCTACATTTTGCGCCGGAGGCGGGGGAGCGGGAACGGTTGCAGGCGTTGCACGCGGGGCTTTTTCTTTGCCCTCGTTTAACAAGGGCAAACCCGCGCGTTCAATTTCGGCTTTTAACTCTGCGTCTTTGCAGCCGCTAATGCCCACGATGCGCAACCCCGTGGAGGCGACGGCCTGCTGGAGCCGCTTCCAGTTAACCGGCCCCTCAAGGTCGCTTACATTGACGACAACAGGAGCATGCTTAAGGAAAGCGGGAGCCTGCGCGATTTTGTCTTCTAACGCCTGACGAATAACCTCGGGTTTTGCATCATGCAAATGAACCACTGATAAGGTGAAGCTACTGCCTTTAAGCTCGATGGGCGTATTTGACATCCTGGCCTTACTCAATTTGCTATTAACCGCAACACATCGCTGCGATATTCCGAAGAGTATCAGGCATGTTATAGTCAGGAGTATATTGAGGCAAGCAACCACCCGTTAATTCAGAGTAAAAACATGTTTTGTGTGATCTACAGAAGTACCAGCCGCGACCAGACCTACCTTTATGTCGAAAAGAAAGACGATTTTTCCCGCGTGCCTGAAGAATTAATGAAAAGCTTTGGCCGACCGCAGCTGGCGATGCTGCTGCCGCTGGACGGCCGTAAGAAGCTGGTGAACGCCGATCTGGAGAAAGTCAAAAAGGCGTTAACCGAGCAGGGCTATTATTTACAGCTTCCGCCGCCACCGGAGAATTTATTAAAACAGCATCTTGAGGTGAGCGGAAAGAAATAAGCCCGGGTCTTTCCGGGAACAACTCATCAACCGATTAGGGGTCGACCATGTATCAACATCATAACTGGCAAGGTGCATTACTGGATTATCCCGTCAGCAAAGTGGTCTGCGTGGGCAGCAACTATGCAAAACATATTCAGGAGATGGGCAGCGCCGTGCCGGAAGAGCCGGTTCTGTTTATTAAGCCAGAAACCGCACTGTGCGATATTCGCCAGCCGCTGGTTCTGCCGCAGGGACTGGGCTCGGTGCATCATGAAGTGGAGCTGGCGGTGCTGATCGGCGCGACGCTGCGCCAGGCCACTGAAGAACACGTAGAGAAAGCGATTGCGGGTTACGGTGTCGCGCTCGACCTCACGCTGCGCGACGTCCAGGGCAAAATGAAGAAAGCGGGGCAGCCGTGGGAAAAAGCCAAGGGTTTTGATAATTCATGCCCGATTTCCGGTTTCGTTCCGGTGAGTGAATTTACCGACGATCCGCAGAACACGCCCCTCAGCCTGAAGGTCAACGGCGAGCTCCGCCAGCAGGGAACGACCGCTGACATGATCCATAAGATCGTTCCGCTGATTGCTTACATGAGCCGCTTCTTCACCCTGAAACCCGGCGACGTGATCCTCACCGGCACCCCGGAAGGTGTGGGGCCGCTGCACAGTGGCGACGAGCTGGACGTCAGTTTTAACGGCCTGTCGCTGAAAACCCGCGTACTGTAAAAGCACCTTGCCGCCTGAAAAGGGCGGCAAAACTTGCATCAACGTGCCAGACTCGTTATAAGGTGCGCTCTATTTTGACGTGTGGACATCCCGATGAACGACATTCCTTTCTGGCAAAGCAAAACTCTCGACGACATGACCGACGCGGAGTGGGAATCGTTGTGTGACGGCTGCGGGCAGTGCTGCCTGCATAAGCTGATGGATGAAGATTCGGACGAGATCTATTTCACCAACGTTGCCTGCAAGCAGTTAAACATCAAAACCTGCCAGTGCCGCAACTACGAGCGCCGTTTCGAATATGAGCCGGACTGCATCAAGTTAACCCGTGAAAATCTGCCAACCTTTGAGTGGTTGCCGCATACCTGCGCGTATCGCCTGCTGGCGGAAGGAAAGGATCTGCCCACATGGCATCCGCTGTTGACGGGGTCGAAAGCGGCGATGCACGGTGAACGTATTTCCGTGCGCCACATTGCGGTGAAAGAGTCCGAGGTGCGGGACTGGGAAGACCACATTATGAATCACCCTAATCGGTGATAATAAAAAACCCGCCGAGGCGGGTTTTTTATTATTCACAATTGTGTCGGGTGGCGCTGCGCTTACCCGACCTGCAAAACTGACGTTGCCGTTTTGCTTTTACCGTCCAAAAAGATCGCGTTTCTTTGGTTTGAACGGCTGGGCAATCAGCACCAGCAGCGCCACCACAAAGTAGGCGACAAAAATGCCCACCAGCCACTGAGGCATCTCCAGCGTCAGAAATTCCCACTGGCGTACAGAGCAGTCACCGGAAGCCACAAATACCTGCGGCAGCCATTTATCCAGCGGCAGCCAGCTCGGGAAGCGGGCGGCAAAATCGCAGGTCATAAACGGCGACGGGTGAAGCTGCATCTGGGTGTGCTCCCAGGCAAGCGCAATGCCTTTCCCGGCGCTGTACAGCCAGATGGCAATGGCCGCATAGCGTAACGGTGTTTTGGGTGCAATCGCACCTACCAGACCCGCGCCCATAATGCCGAACAGCGCACAACGCTCATAAATACACAGTACGCAAGGTTTCAGCCCCATCACATGCTGAAACCACAGCGCAACCATTTCCAGCGCAAAGGCGGTCAGGGCCATCAACAACCACGCTCCGCGACCGCGTGAGCACTGGTTCAAAAATCGCAACATAATCATTTCCCTGGAACATGCTTAGACAGCGCAGTGTAAACGAATTTTAATGCGCCGCAAGTATACCTGCTTGCAACAACCATTGCGTACAGGGAACGAGAGTAATTTTGATGCACAGCAAACCAACCAGGGTAAGCACCAGCGTATATGGCAGCGCCATCCAGACCATTCTTCCATAAGAAAGTCGTATGAGTGGCGCCAGCGCCGAGGTCAGCAGGAAGAGGAATGCCGCCTGACCGTTCGGGGTTGCCACGGAGGGGAGATTGGTTCCGGTGTTGATCGCCACCGCCAGCAGCTCGAACTGTTCACTGCTGACAATCCCTTGCTCCATCGCGGCTTTGGCCTCATTGATGTATACCGTACCGACAAAGACGTTATCGGATATAGAGGACAACAGACCGTTAAACAAATAGAACAGCGTTAGCTGCGAATCTGGCGTGGCCTGAAGCACAAACGCGATGATCGGCGCGAACAGATGTTGGTCAATAATCACCGCCACGACGGCGAAAAACACCGCCAGCAGGGCGGTAAACGGCAGCGCGTCGGTAAAGGCTTTTCCGATAGCATGTTCGTCCGTAACGCCGCTCAGGCTGGTTGCAAGGATAATTACCGACAGGCCAATCAGCCCCACCTCGGCAAGGTGGAAGGCCAGCGCAGCGATAAGCCACACGCCGATGAAACCCTGTGCAATCAGGCGCAGCGTCTCCTGGCGCGTGCGCTGTTTGCGGCTCTGCTCGTCAAACTTATGCAGCTCCTGGCGGACCTGATCGGGCAACTTCGCGCCATACCCAAAGAGGTTGAATTTTTCGACCAGCACACAGGTTGCTAACCCGCAGACCAGCACGGGCACGCTGACCGGCGCCATGCGCAGGAAAAATTCGCCAAAATGCCACTCAGCCGCTTTGGCGATAATCAGGTTTTGCGGCTCCCCGACCATGGTCATCACGCCGCCCAGCGCCGTCCCCACGCCCGCATGCATCATCAGGCTGCGCAGAAACGCGCGGAACTGTTCCAGCACATCGCGGTTGTGCGCCTCAACGTGGCTGTCGTCCTGCAAGTTATCGCCAGGACGCGACGAGGCCACCCGGTGGTAAATCCCGTAAAAGCCGACGGCGACGCTGATCACCACCGCAACGACCGTCAGCGCATCCAGGAAGGCAGAGAGGAAGGCCGCGGCGAGGCAAAACGCCAGCGAGAGCAGCGTTTTCGACGGAATGCTCAGCAGCAAACGGGTGAAGATAAACAGCAGAAGCTGCTTCATAAAGTAGATCCCCGCCACCATGAAGATCAGCAGCAGCAGGACTTCAAGATTCGACGCTATCTCGTTTTTAACATGCTCCGCGCTGGTCATGCCAATGACCACGGCTTCCAGCGCCAGCAGCCCGCCGGGCAACAGCGGATAGCACTTCAGCGCCATCGCCAGGGTAAAGATAAACTCGGCGACCAACATCCACCCGGCAACGAAGGGATCCAGCAAAAAGATAACGGGATTAACGACCAGGAATACCAGTAAAGTGAGTTTGTACCAGTCAGGTGACTGACCTAAAAAGTTGCGCCACAGCGCGCGCCCAAATGAAATTTCCACGACAGACGTCCTTTCCCCGTCAAATAAGACAAGACATCAGTATACGCAAAAATGGCGGCAGAGCGGGGGATTAAGCCATTTGTAAATTTCATAAAAATGAAACGGCGATCCCTCTTTTCTGTCTCTGCTGCGCTATCTGCCTCTGCGCGCCTCTGGTATGATGAGTGCAATTTGCCAAAGCTGTGTAATGGAAATCTCACTATGGTCATTAAGGCGCAGAGCCCGGCGGGTTTCGCGGAAGAGTACATCATTGAAAGCATCTGGAATAATCGTTTCCCTGCGGGATCAATTCTACCTGCTGAACGCGAACTCTCTGAACTGATTGGCGTCACCCGTACCACGCTGCGAGAAGTGCTCCAGCGTCTGGCGCGCGATGGCTGGTTGACGATACAGCATGGCAAACCCACTAAGGTGAACAACTTCTGGGAAACGTCCGGGCTGAACATTCTGGAAACGCTGGCGCGTCTCGACCACGAAAGCGTACCGCAGCTGATTGATAATCTGCTTTCCGTGCGCACCAACATCGCCACCATTTTCATCCGCACCGCGTTTCGTCAGCACCCTGAAGATGCGCTGAAGGTGCTTGCCACCGCTAATGAGGTGGAAGATCACGCGGATGCCTTTGCGACCCTGGATTACAACGTGTTCCGCGGTCTGGCGTTTGCTTCCGGCAATCCGGTTTACGGTCTGATCCTGAATGGAATGAAAGGGTTATATACGCGCATTGGTCGTCACTACTTTGCTAACCCTGAAGCCCGCAGCCTGGCGCTTGGCTTCTACCATAAACTGAGCAAACTCTGCACCGAAGGGCTGCACGATCAGGTCTATGAAACGGTGCGTCGTTACGGCCACGACTCCGGTGAAATCTGGCACCGGATGCAGAAAACGCTGCCGGGTGATTTAGCGATTCAGAGTCGCTAAAATAAAAAACCTCTCGATTGAGAGGTTTTTTTTCGCCCGGTGGCGCTTCGCTTACCGGGCCTACAAAACCCGTAGGCCGGGTAAGGCGTAGCCGCCACCCGGCAACAAACTACAGCGTATTCATCCGCGCCGGACACCGCTCCAGCAGCTCCACGCTGCCATCTTCGTTCTGCTGCTCCAGCAACACGTCAAATCCCCACAGACGATGCACGTGCTTCAGCACTTCCTTACGCCCCTTATCCAGCGGCGCGCGGTTGTGCGGAATATAGCGCAACGTCAGGGAGCGGTCGCCGCGCAGATCCACGTTCCAGACCTGAATGTTAGGTTCAAGATTACTCAGGTTGTACTGGGACGACAGGCGCGAGCGGATCTCGCGATAGCCCTCTTCGTTGTGGATCGCGGAGATCTCCAGGAAGTTGTTGCGGTCATCATCCAGTACGGTGAAGAAGCGGAAATCACGCATGATCTTCGGCGACATGAACTGGCTGATAAAGCTCTCATCCTTAAAATCACGCATCGCGAAGTGCAGCGTTTCCAGCCAGTCGGAACCGGCAATATCCGGAAACCAGTATTTGTCCTCTTCGGTGGGCGACTGACAAATACGCTTGATATCCTGGAACATGGCAAAGCCGAGCGCGTACGGGTTAATGCCGCTGTACCACGGGCTGTTATATGCCGGCTGGAATACCACGTTGGTGTGGCTGTGCAGAAACTCCATCATAAACCGCTCGGTGACTTTTCCTTCGTCGTACAGATGGTTAAGAATGGTGTAGTGCCAGAAGGTCGCCCAGCCTTCGTTCATCACCTGGGTCTGCTTCTGCGGATAGAAATACTGGCTCACCTTGCGCACGATGCGCAGGATCTCACGCTGCCACGGCTCCAGCAGCGGGGCGTTTTTCTCCATAAAGTAGAGCAGGTTTTCCTGCGGCTCGGAAGGGTAGCGACGCGCCTCGGCGACGGTTTTCTCCTCTTCACGTTTTGGCAGGGTGCGCCACAGCATATTCACCTGGCTTTGCAGATACTCCTCGCGGCTCTTCTGCCGGGCTTTCTCTTCCTGCAATGAGATCTTCTGCGGACGCTTATAGCGGTCAACGCCGTAGTTCATCAACGCGTGGCAGGAGTCCAGCAGCTTCTCCACCTCGTCCACGCCGTAGCGCTCTTCGCAGTCGGTAATGTATTTGCGGGCGAAGATTAGATAATCGACGATGGAGCTGGCGTCCGTCCAGCTGCGGAACAGGTAGTTATTTTTGAAGAACGAGTTATGTCCATAGCAGGCGTGCGCCATCACCAGCGCCTGCATGGTAATGGTGTTCTCCTCCATCAGATAGGCAATACACGGGTTAGAGTTAATGACGATTTCATACGCCAGTCCCTGCTGCCCGTGCTTATACAGCCGCTCTGTCTCAATGAATTTTTTACCAAACGACCAGTGCGGATAGTTAATCGGCATCCCGACGCTGGAGTAAGCGTCCATCATCTGTTCCGAGGTGATGACTTCAATCTGATGGGGGTAGGTATCCAGACGATAGAGTTTGGCCACCCGGTCGATCTCCGCCAGGTAGACATCCAGCAACTCGAAGGTCCAGTCGGGTCCATCGCTCAGACGGGTGCTGTCCCTGGACATGGAATCTAGTGTAGCCATTAGCGCGCCCTCGTTGTTGGTCGCTCTCTCTGACTGGAGAGCCTCCTTTCAAGCATAGATCACCCCATTCAAATACGCGGGGCGCAGAAATTTTTTCTTTGCGATTTCGCGTTTTCGATACGGCAAAAAAAGCGGTGCTCACAGAATTTTCTACTGGTTAAAAATAACGCGCAGCAGGAGATCCCAAATAAGCGCCATCCCCTTATACAGCGGGATATGTGAGTTGAGTCACCATAAAAAAGTCATATGTTGAATAATATTTTCAACTAGGTTATCAATCTGTAATTAGATGATTGTTCTTTTGCTCATAATGGAGTGGCTATGCGTGTTGTCATACTGGGAAGTGGTGTCGTTGGCGTAACCAGCGCCTGGTATTTAAGTCAGGCGGGACATGAGGTTACCGTTATCGATCGCGAATCCGGTCCGGCGCTGGAAACCAGTGCGGCGAATGCGGGGCAAATCTCCCCGGGCTACGCTGCGCCGTGGGCGGCCCCGGGCGTTCCGCTGAAGGCGATCAAATGGATGTTTCAGCGACATGCGCCGCTGGCGATAAGTCTTGACGGCACGCAGTTCCAGCTTAAGTGGATGAGGCAGATGCTGCGCAACTGCGACACCCGCCACTACATGGAAAACAAAGGGCGCATGGTGCGGCTGGCGGAATACAGCCGTGATTGCCTGAAAGCGCTGCGTGCCTCAACGGGCATTGAATATGAAGGGCGTCAGGGCGGCACGCTTCAGCTGTTCCGTACCGCGCAACAGTACGAAAACGCGACCCGCGATATCGCCGTGCTTGAAGATGCGGGCGTACCGTATCAGCTGCTGGAAGCCAGCCAGCTGGCGCAGGTGGAGCCAGCGCTTGCCGAGGTCGCGCACAAGCTGACGGGCGGTCTGCGTTTACCGAACGATGAAACCGGCGACTGCCAGCTTTTCACCCAGCGTCTGGCGCGCATGTGTGAGCAGGCCGGGGTGAAATTCCGCTTCAATACTTCTGTCGACAAACTGCTGTCGGAAGGGGAGAAGATTTACGGCGTGAAGTGTGGGGAAGAGGTAATTAAAGCCGATGCCTACGTGATGGCGTTTGGCTCCTACTCAACCGCGATGCTGAAAGGCATCCTGGATATCCCGGTCTATCCGCTGAAAGGCTACTCCCTGACCATTCCTGTGAAAGAGGACAGCGGCGCGCCGGTCTCGACCATTCTCGATGAAACCTACAAAATCGCCATCACCCGCTTCGATAACCGGATCCGCGTCGGCGGCATGGCGGAAATCGTAGGCTTCAATACCGAGCTGCTCAAACCGCGTCGTGAAACGCTGGAGATGGTCGTGGGCGATCTCTTCCCGCGCGGCGGCTTCATTGAGCAGGCAACGTTCTGGACCGGCCTGCGCCCAATGACCCCGGACGGCACGCCGATTGTGGGCCGTACGCCATACAAAAATCTGTGGACCAACACCGGCCACGGCACGCTTGGCTGGACCATGGCCTGCGGTTCGGGCCAGCTGCTGAGCGACCTGATCTCCGGGCGGACGCCGGCAATTCCGTTTGACGATTTGAGCGCCGCACGCTATCAATCAGGGTTTACCCCATCGCGTCCACAACACCTGCACGGCGCGCATAATTAAGGAGTCGCAATGTCCCGTCCTATTCTGGCCCAGCTGGATTTGCAGGCGCTGAAGGATAACCTGCAAATTGTTCGCCGTGCTGCGCCGGGTTCTCGTGTCTGGTCGGTGGTGAAAGCCAACGCCTACGGTCATGGTATCGACCGTATCTGGAGTGCGCTCGGCGCCACCGATGGTTTTGCCTTGCTGAATCTGGAAGAGGCCATCCTGCTGCGCGAGCGCGGCTGGAAAGGACCGATCCTGCTGCTGGAAGGATTCTTCCATGCGCAGGATCTGCCTCTGCTGGATAAGTACCGCCTGACGACCAGCGTTCACAGTAACTGGCAGATTAAGGCCATTCAGGACGCGAAGCTGCATGCCCCGCTGGATATCTATCTCAAAGTGAACAGCGGGATGAACCGTCTGGGCTTCCAGCCTGAACGGGTGCACACGGTCTGGCAGCAGCTTCGTGCGCTGAAAAATGTCGGTGAGATGACGCTGATGGCGCATTTCGCCGATGCGGAAAAGCCGGACGGCATTGCCGATGCCATGGTCCGCATTGAGCAGGCGGCAGAAGGGCTGGACTGTCCGCGCTCGCTGTCGAACTCAGCGGCAACGCTCTGGCATCCCGAGGCGCACTACAACTGGGTGCGTCCGGGGATCGTTCTGTACGGCGCGTCACCCTCAGGTCAGTGGCAGGATATCGCCAACAGCGGCCTGAAGCCGGTGATGACGTTACGAAGCGAGATTATCGGCGTGCAGACGTTAAAAGCGGGCGATACGGTGGGTTATGGCAGCCGCTATCGGGCAGCGGGCGAGCAGCGCATCGGTATCGTGGCAGGGGGCTATGCAGATGGTTATCCGCGCATCGCCCCGAGCGGCACGCCGGTGTGGGTCGATGGCGTGCGCACCGGCACGGTAGGCACCGTCTCAATGGACATGCTGGCCATTGATTTAACGCCGTGTCCCCAGGCGGGGATCGGGTCACCGGTTGAGCTGTGGGGCAACGAGGTTAAAATTGATGATGTGGCCGCTGCGGCGGGCACCGTCGGGTATGAACTGATGTGCGCGCTGGCGCCAAGAGTGCCTGTTGTGACGGTGTAACTTGTGTGTGTGTGCCGGGTGGCGGCTTCGCCTTACCCGGCCTACAAAAGCCCGAATGTAGGCCGGGTAAGCGTTAGCGTCACCCGGCAAAAAAGCAGCTACTCCGCCTCCTCCTCCATCGGCCTGACGCCGACTTTACGCACCGCGTTATCTTCTTTCTCCGCTACCGTCCAGATCATCCCGGCAAACTCCACCTGGTCACCGACGACCGGCGCAGCCCCTAATAATTGCTGAATAATTTCACCCAGGGTTTGCTGGTTATCGCGATTCTCCAGTCCACCTTCCAGGCCATAAATCAGCGCCACATCCGCAAAGCGGGCGCTGGCTTCGAGGATAAAATCGCCGAAGAAACGCTGATCCAGGGCCACCGGGGGCGACTGGCTGAACAGCTTGCCGAGGGCAGGCAGGTCGCGCTCGCGGCCAATCACGCAGAGAATATCGTTCTCACGCAGCCGCGTGCTGCCGGTCGGGTGCAGCAGGGCGTTATCCCGGAACAGGGCGGCAATGCGCGTTTCAGCGGGCATATGCAGATCGCGCAGGGACGCCCCCACGCACCACTTATCGGCGCTTAGCTGGTAGACAAACTGTTCCCAGGGGTTCTCAGGGTGAATATCCAGCCCCACGCGGGAGACCGGCCAGCCAATGGGCGGTACCACCACTTTGGCTTTTTTCGCCGCCCAGCCCAGCGACGTCCCCTGGAACAGCAGCGACACCAGCACCACGAAGAAGGCGACGTTGAAGAACAGGCGGGCGTTGTCCAGCCCGGCCATCATCGGGAACACGGCCAGAATAATCGGCACCGCGCCGCGCAGCCCCACCCAACTGATAAATATCCGCTCACGCAGGTTAAACCCGCGGAAAGGCAGCAGCCCGGCAAACACCGACAGCGGACGGGCGAAGAAGATCATCCAGGCCGACAAAAGCAGCGCCGGTACGGCGATAGGCAGCAGGTCCGACGGCGTCACCAGCAGGCCCAGCACCAGGAACATGGCGATCTGCGCCAGCCAGGCCAGACCGTCGAAGTTCTGCAAAATGGCGTGACGGTTGCGAATCGGTCGGTTGCCCATCAGGAAACCACAAAGGTAAACCGCCAGAATACCGCTGCCGTCCAGCGCGGTGGTGACGGCAAAGATCAGGATCCCACCGCTCAGGGCCAGCAGCGGGTAAAGGCCGGAAGGCAGCGTAATACGGTTGATCGTCTGCTGTAACAGGTAACCGCCGCCGAGACCAATGATAATCCCGAGGCCAAACTGCTGGAGGATGTGCCAGGCGAACATCCAGCTCAGGCCGGTTTCGTGCTGCTGGATCATCTCAATCAGGGTGATGGTCAGGAACACCGCCATCGGATCGTTGCTGCCGGATTCAATCTCCAGCGTGGAGCCAACGCGTTCGTTCAGCCCCTTGCCGCCGAGCAGGGAGAAAACCGCCGCCGCATCGGTAGAGCCGACAATCGCGCCAATCAGCAGGCCTTCCATTATATCGAGGTTAAACAGCCAGGCCGCCATCATACCGGTCAGGCCGGAGGTGATCAGCACGCCGACGGTCGCCAGAGACAGCGCCGGACCTAAGGCAACGCGAAACGAACTTGCCTGGGTGCGCATGCCGCCGTCCAGCAGAATCACCGCCAGCGCGAGGTTACTCACCATATAGGCGAAAGGGTAATTATCGAAGGGGATACCGCCGATACCGTCGATCCCGGCAAGCATGCCGATAGCCAGGAAAATGACAAGAATAGGTATGCCAAGACGCGATGAAAATGAACTTAATAAAATGCTGAAGGTTACCAGGATGGAACCCAGAATGAAAAGACTGATTATCGCTGTGGCACCCAATGTTGTCTTACTCCCACCTCAATGTGAACGCTGTTATTAAAACCCTAACATATTAACAACGTTAACAGCGTTTTATTGAGGGGGAATAACGGCTTTTTTATGCCTTTAAGACCGGATGACCGCTGATTGTTAACCGACTGCCTGCATTATCGTGTACAAGGTGCGCCCGGGCACCCAGCGGCAGCGTAACGGTTTGCTGCTCATGGCCGAAATCCAGACCGGCGATCACCGGGATATCCAGTCGGGAACGAATGAAATCAATCATCGTCTCCAGGGAATAGCCCGCATCGTAATCGTTAGGGGCTGAACCGCTAAAACTGCCCAGCACAATGGCCGACTGCCGATCCAGGATCCCGGCGTGATACAGCTGCAACAGCATACGTTCGACGCGGAACGGGTGTTCATTGATATCTTCCAGCACCAGTATGCCGTCCGCGATCTGCGGCAGCCACGGCGTGCCAATCAGCGACACCAGCATCGCGAGGTTGCCGCCCCACAGCTGTCCTTCACATTCCCAGTACGGTCCATTGCCTTGCCACTCGACGGTGAACGTCGGGTTTAGCATGGCGCGCCAGAAATGGTCCTGGGTAAACGCATCCAGATCCGGCGCACCAAAGTTGCCGGCCAGCATCGGGCCGCTAAAGGTAATGACGTTATGCAACGCCAGCAGGCCGAGCTGGATCGCCGTGAAATCGCTGTGTCCGCAGATTAACAGAGGATCCTGCTGCTGGCGCGCGGCCAGCCCTGCCCAGTCGATGCTCTCCAGCAACCGGCTTGCGCCATAGCCGCCGCGCACGGCCAGCACAATGGTGTTTTCACCTTCCAGCGTCGCCAGGCTGTTGATATCGCTCAGTCTCTGCGCCTCCGTACCGGCAAAACGCTGCATGCGGCGGGGGATAATTGTCTGATTTTCTACCTGATGGCCCATTTCCAGCAGGCGCTGAACGCCCCGCTGTGCCGCCTCCTGGTTGATGCAGTAGCCTGACGGTGCGATGAGATGAAACTGAGGCATGGCAATTCCTTGCTGAATGAGAATCTAATTGTCTATATCATGCCGCTTATACGCCGCCTGCTTCAAGGGGCGACGTACCGCGATGACCGGCTATAAGGATAGATGACGTGAAATTGAGATGGTTTGCTTTTTTGATTGTGCTGCTCGCTGGCTGTAGTTCAAAACATGATTATCAAAATCCCCCCTGGAACCCTGAAGTGCCGGTAAAGCGGGCCATGCAGTGGATGCCGATCAGCGAACAAGCCGGGAAGGCCTGGGGCGTGAGCCCGCGTCTGATCACGGCGATCATTGCCGTGGAGTCCGGCGGCAACCCGACGCTGGTGAGTAAATCGAATGCGGTGGGGCTGATGCAGTTAAAAGCCTCGACGGCGGGAAGAGAGGTCTATCGCTACATGGGCTGGAAGGGTCAGCCATCCACCAGCGAGCTGAAAAACCCGGAGCGTAACATCTCTATGGGAACCGCTTACCTGAGCATTCTCGAGCATGGCATTCTGAAGGGGATTGACGATCCGGAAGTGATGCAATATGCGCTGGTGGTGTCGTACGTTAACGGAGCCGGTGCGCTGCTCCGAACCTTCTCATCCGATCGCAAAGAGGCGATAGAAGAGATTAACGATATGGATAAAGATGAATTCTTCGAGCACGTGGTGAAGAATCATCCGTCAGCACAGGCTCCACGTTATATCTGGAAAGTACAGAAAGCGATGGACGCCATGTAACGCCTTTGTCGGGCGGCTGCACGCTGCCCGACGCCTTTCAGCGCACTTTATTCGCGCGTTCCCGCGCTTCACGCTCCAGTGAGAAGATGATGCGCTGGAGCTCGCGTTCGGCGCCTGGCCCGACATTCAGAAAGCGAAAGCTCAGTCGCGGCGTGGTAATGGTTTCGTTTTTGCTGTCCACCACCTTGCGCTCGCTGATGGCAATCAGCTGGGCGTCAAACCAGAAGCGTCCCCATCCGCCCATATCCAGCTCAATCTGACTAAAACGCATGCCTTCCACCAGTCCTTCCGGCTTCGGCGTATCCATTAACGCGCCCATCCCGCCCAGTGACAGGTCGAAGAGACGAAAGCGGATCTCTTTTTTATCCGGCATTTTTGCCTTACAGAAATAGGCCGGGTGAAGCGGGGCGCTGATGCGAAAAAACTCGCGGCGTTGCACGAACCAGAGGTTAGCGGGCAGGGGAGCGATAAACGCAGGCAAACCCTGGTACGCGATCGTGGTCAGGCGAGGCAGCACAAACTCGACTTTCGCCCCCTGCGTTTCAGCCATCACCGAGAGGTTTTCTGCCTGTAGCGCGGCACGGTTTTCATCGCTCTGGCTACCCAGATCGACGATCAGGTGTTCTGCCGTAACGTCCAGGATCTTGCTGATAAACTGGCTGGTTGACCAGTTGATGCGCAGCGGCACCTCGCCTTTTTTCAGGTCGCGTAACACCCCTAATACAGCCAGCGGATTTTGTTTCAGGAACTGCTCACTGTAGCTACTCACGCCAGATGGCTCCTCGATAGATGACAGACTGTCTCTGGGTTATCGGCACGCTGGCATGAAACTTAATACAAACGATCTGTTTTTCTCCGCTGATATTGATTTGCTAATGGAAATGATAATAATTGTCGTTCCTAATACCATCTAATAACAAGACGACACTATGAGCACTTCACGTTTTGCGTTATGCGCGTTGGCAGGCGCCGTCACGCTGGCATTGCAAACACAGGCTTTCGCAGAAGAATCCACCATCGTGGTGACAGGCACAGAGCAGGGCAGCGCGCTCCCTGCCTGGACCAACAGCGCCACGAAATCAGCCGTCGCGGAAAGTAAAACGCCGCAGGTGATCAACACCATTGCCGCTAAAGAGATTGAGCAGCGGCACGCCAGTTCGGTAAACGAGATCCTGCGCTATGCGCCGGGCGTTTCCACGGAGGTGCGCGGGAGCACCTCTTACATGAGCGAGTACAAAATCCGCGGGTTCAACGTCGATCAGGAGTTCTACAACGGCCTGCAACTTCCCTATAACGTCACCGGGAACACCAAAGCACGAATCGATCCGCTGCTGATTGAGAGCGTCGATATTCTGAAGGGGCCGTCATCCGTGCTGTATGGCGGCGGCTCCCCGGGCGGGCTGGTCAATATTCAGAGTAAAAAGCCGCAGAAAGAGGCGAAAACGGAACTGGGCTTTAATACCGGAAACCGCAATCTGAAAGAGGGATACCTGGACTCCACGGGGCAAATCGCGAACAGCGACTGGAACTATCGCCTGCTGGGTAAAGCGACAGAGAGTGACGAACAGGCGCACACCACGCGCTATGAAAACTATCTGGTGGCCCCCTCCGTGACCTGGCAGCCGGATGACAAAACGCGCCTGACCATTGACGCGCTGGCGCAAAATACGCCGAGCCTGACGCCGTCTGATCCGATGCCGCTTAGCTATCTGCGGTCTAAATACGCCGATCGTCGTGACTATGCCGGGGATGAGTGGAGCGGCTTTAAGCAGCGCCAGTGGATGCTGGGCTACAGCTTTGAGCACGAGTTTGACAGTGGCTGGGGCTTTAATCAGAAAGCGCGCTATTTTGACGTGGACACCCACCAGCGCAGCGCCTATTCCACCGGGACGGGCAGCGAGGTCTACCAGCTTAACCGTTTCGCCTATACCACGGATGAAGATTTGCAGAGCTTCAATATTGATAACCAGGTCACCCGAACCGTTGCGCTGGGTGACTGGAAACATCATCTGCTGGCGGGCTTTGACTACCAGAAGCTGAACTCTCACTTCCATTATCGTTACGCCTCGTCCACACCGGGTATCGATATGCGTCATCCGGATCACTCGCAGATCGATAACGATGCGCTGGGGCTTTACACCGCGCAGAAAAACCGTCTCAGCTATCAGCAGAATGGCTATTACCTCCAGGATCAGATTGCGTTTGGCGGGTTGAACGTGCTGGCCAGCCTGCGCTATGACGACTACCGTTCCGTCACCACCAACTATCTGCAAAACGGTGACAAAGCCTGGGTATCGCAGGATCGCCTCACCAAACGACTGGGCGCGCTTTATGCCTTCGACAATGGACTCTCGCCGTTTATCAGCTATTCGGAAGGGTTCGCCCCGGTATCGCCACAGGGCACGCTGACCGCGAAAGACGTTAAGCCCACCACCAGCAAGCAGGTGGAGGGTGGGGTGAAATACCTGCTGGCGGAATACGCAACCACCTTCACCGCCTCGGTGTTTAACATTCGTCAGAAAAATGTGGTGACCAGCGATCCGGGCTTCCTCAACTATCGCCAGACCGGGGAAGTGGAATCGAAAGGCGCGGAGCTTTCCGCGATGAGTCGTCCAACGGATAACCTGACGCTGATTGCCAACTACGCCTACACCCACGCCATCAATACCGAAGATGACAAGTACCAGGGCAAACGACCGACGCAGGTCCCTGAGAACGCCTTTAATCTGTGGGGGGATTACACCTTTGACAGTACGCCGCTGAGAGGGTTAACGCTGGGGGCAGGGGCACGCTACACCGGGCCGATGGAGATCTCGCCAGCCAACGATGCAGGCAAGCTGGGCGGTACGATGCAGTACGATCTGGCGGCATCCTACCGCATGGGCGAACTGGCGCCATCGCTGGAGGGGCTGACGCTGAAAGCGAGCGCGCAGAACGTCACCAACAAAGAGACGCTCACCTGCTATGACGCGACCAACTGCTGGATAGGCCGCGACCGGACGTTCCAGGTCGGGGCAAGCTACAGCTTCTGAAAAAAGCCCGGTAACGCTACCGGGCCACTTTATTGCACGGAACCTGACCCTCGCCCCTTTGGGGAGAGGGTCAGGGTGAGGGGCGCTACTGCGCCGCCTGTTTCGCAGGTGCAACATCATCGTTTGCCGCAGGCTGATTCTCCGGTACGCTGTCGCACGGCTTCTCTTTCGGACAGACCATGTCCAGCATCCTGAGCGTCACGCCGTTACTCCAGCCGAAACCGTCCTGCAACGGATACTCCCCGCCGCCACCGCCGGTACCGGTCGAAGAGACATCGTACTTCTCAACCAGTTTCTTCTCGCGATCGTAGGTATGCTGAACGTTTTTCAGGAAACGCCAGGTTACGTCCATCGCCACTTTCTGCTGACCATAGTTCTGCAACCCTTCCACCGCGACCCACTGCAACGGCGCCCAGCCGTTCGGCGCATCCCACTGCTGCCCGCTGTTGATGGTGGTGGTAGAAATACCGCCCGGTTTCAGCAGGCGTGACGACGCGGCTGCGGCCACTTTATCGGCGCGATCCTGTGATGCGGCCTTCACATACAGCGGGAAGAGGGCCGCAGCCGTCAGCTGATTACGTACCTTCCCGGTTTTCAGATCGTAATCCGCATACCAGCCCTCTTTATCGTTCCACAGGTGGCTCTCCATGGCTTTCTGGCGTGCGGAGGCCAGCGCATCGTATTTACTTGCGCTGGCGTTATCGCCGTCTTCCTGGCTGGCGCGGGCCAGCAGTTTTTCCATCTTAAACATCAGCGCATTCAGATCCACCGGCACGATGCTGGTGGTGCGGATGGTACCCAGCTTCTGAGGATCGTCCATCCAGCGGGAGCTGAAATCCCAGCCCGAGGCCGCGGCTGAGCGCAGATCGCGGTAAATCTCGGTGGCCGGACGGTTAGGGTTATTTTTGGCGGTGGTCACGTCATCCAGCCACGACTCAGGGCGCGGCGTGTCCCGATCGTCCCAGTAGCGGTTGAGGATCGAGCCATCATCCAGCTTCACCACGCGTTTGTTCGCCTGACCAGGCTGGAGCCCATCAGCCCCCTCCATCCAGTAAGCGTACTCTTTCTCCATCTGCGGACGGTATTTCTTCAACGCGTCGCTGTCATGCGTGGCCAGCAATTCCACCATCAGCGAGAAGAACGGCGGCTGAGAGCGGCTCAGGTAGTAGCTGCGGTTACCGTTAGGGATATGGCCCCAGGTATCAAGCTCGTAAGCGAAGTTGTCCACCATGTCGCCGATCTTATCCCAGTGGCCGCTCTCGGCCAGCCCCAGCATGGTGAAATAGCTGTCCCAGTAATAGACTTCGCGGAAGCGTCCTCCCGGCACGACATAGGGTTTTGGCAGGGGCAGGAGGGAATCCCATTTATTCGCTTTGTCGGTGGTGCGGGTCAGTACAGGCCACAGATCGTCTATGTGTTCGCGCAGGCTCTGGCCTTCAGGGGGAACGTATTTCTCACCCTCCTTCGGCAGGATAAAGTTCATCTCCACGAAGTGGCGCAGGTCAAAACCGGACTGGGTATGCTGCATCCGGTAATCCGCCAGGATGGTTAGCGGGTCGCTTTTGGGAACGGCATCCGCAAAGGTTTTCTGATCCGGGAACAGTCTGGCGCTCTGTACTTCGTTAAAGAGGGGGCCAAGAAGAATATCAGGTGAGCTTTGCTGGCTCGTTGGCTGGTCTTCAGCATAACCAAATGCGGTAACACCGAGTAGTGCGCCTGCCAACGCAAGGGGTAAAAAAGCGGGGCGTCGTGCGCGAGGTCTTATCATCGGTTCGTCTCCTGTCTTCACTGAGCAGCGTGACCGCTGTTGTCAATTACCTGAAAACCTTAGACGAATATCGTTAACTTCGCGTGTTGTATATCCCATTTTTCGCATAACCAGATAATTCGGGTGCGCTTTAACTCTCTCTTTTGCTGTCGCTGGAAGGTCAGATTGCTTCCGGGGGCTGGCTGGCCTCCTTCAGCGCGCCCGGCGCATGCCCGACAATACGCTTAAACGCCCGACTAAACGCCGCCAGCGATCCATATCCCAGACGTAACGCTACCGTTTCAATTGCCTGATTTTCATGGCGAATATACTGTATGGCCAGGCGCATCCTCAGCTCAGTCAGGTACCTGGCCGGCGTGGTGCCTGTGGCGGACAGAAAACGTTCGGCGAAGACGGAGCGTGATGTACCGGCTTCTTTTGCCAGATCCGCCACGCTCCAGTTCAGACCCGGTTGCTGGTGCATGGCGTAAATTGCCCGGCTGAGTCGCGGGTCGCGCAGAACCTGTACCCAGCCCGTGGCTTTACCGCATCCCGCTTCCACCCAGCCGCGTACAATCAATGCGGCAACCACATCGGCAAGGCGAGCAAGGATCCCGGCGAACCCGACCTGGCGCGTCATTGACTCCCGTTCCATCGCCGCCAGCAGCGGATGGATCTCCGGCCAGGTTGACATCAGTCGGCTTACCATCATCACTTCCGGCATGGCCTTTATCAGGGGCTGCATGCCCCCCAGTTCAAAATCCATACATCCGCTGAAGATGATGGTGTTCTCTTTTTCCGGGCAGGGTTCGCAGGTAATGGCGCATACCGAATGGCAAAGGGGTTCGCTCGGGAAAGCGCTGACCGGGGTGATATCCGCGTGTTCATCTGAGAGCAGAACATGGGCATTACCGTTTGGGATAAACAGCGCATCGCCACCGTTCAGTTCAAACGTCGCGCCGCTCTCCATTCGCAGCAGGGCAGTGCCGTGGCTGACAAAGTGGAACTGCGCCTTGCCCGGCGCCTGATGAAAGGCCACGCCAAACGGCGCGCTGGCTTCAATCCGGCGGTATTTCACGCCCGACAGGCGCATACCGCGCAATAATTCGCTGATCAAATCAGGGGACTGAACGGACATGGCGCAACTCCGGACGAATAATCAATAAGTGGAGATTATATGTCATAGATCGTCCAGGGTGAACCCACTATGCTTTTGCGACATTAGTCACATTTATATAACAGGAGTCCAACAAATGAATACCTGTGTCACGGCGAGAGAGGCTGTCGCGCCTGCAAAGCCCGCCTGGCGGGCTGTTTATTCACTGGGGTTGGGAGTTTTCGGTTTGATTACGGCGGAGTTTCTCCCCGCCAGTCTGCTTACCCCGATGGCGGCGAGTCTGGGCGTCACCGAGGGGATGGCCGGACAAGCCGTGACCGCAACGGCGCTGGTGGCGCTGGTCACGGGCTTGCTCATCACCTCTGCCACGAAAAGTATCGACCGCCGCTGGGTACTGATGTTTTTCTCAGTGCTGCAAATCATTTCGAGCCTGCTGGTTGCCTTTGCGCCCACTTTGCACGTTTTGCTGATGGGGCGCCTGCTGCTGGGCATTGCTATCGGAGGATTTTGGGCGATGTCGACCGCCACGGCGATGCGTCTGGTCCCTGCCGATAAGGTCCCGAAAGCGCTGGCGGTGATCTTCTCCAGCGTATCGATTGCTACGGTGGTTGCGGCCCCGCTGGGGAGCTATCTCGGGAGTCTGATCGGCTGGCGTAACGTGTTTATTCTCTGCATTCTGCCGAGCATGCTGGCGCTGCTGTGGCAGCTCTGGGTCCTGCCATCCATGAAGCCGGAGAGTAGCGGTAGCCTGAGTACGTTGTTCCGCGTGCTGCGTCGTCCGGGGATGATTGGCGGGATGCTGGCGACGATCCTTATTTTCAGCGGTCATTTTGCTTTCTTCACCTATCTGCGTCCGTTCCTTGAAACGGTTGGGCAGGTGAGCGTGGAGAGCATCTCGCTGATCCTGCTGGGCTTCGGCATCGCCAACTTTATTGGCACTTCCGTCGCCGGACATCTGCTGGCGCGCAATCTGCGCCTGACGCTGGCGCTTGTCCCGTTCGCGATGGGGATGCTGGCACTCGCTATGGTGCTATTTGGGCATCTGGCGATGGTTGACGGATTGCTGGTGGCGATGTGGGGCTTTGCCTTTGGCCTGGTGCCGGTGGGCTGGTCAACGTGGCTTGCAACTACCGTCCCGGATGAAGCGGAAAGTGCAGGGGGATTGCTGGTGGCATCCATCCAGTTTGCTATCAGCGCGGGGGCGGCCGGTGGCGGGGCGGTATTTGATCTTAACGGTGCCAGCGGGGTCTTTGCCGGAAGTGGTTTCCTGCTGGTCACGGCGATGGTGATTGTGTTTATGGGTGTGAAGGTTAAAGCGGAGTGATGCACTGGCCGGGCGGACGCAAGCGCCACCCGGCTTAAGCCCTACAACCCTTTCTTATCCATCAGCACCGCCAGATCCACCAGACGGTTCGAGAAGCCCCACTCGTTGTCATACCACGACAGGATCTTCACCATATTCCCGCCAATCACCAGCGTTGAAAGCCCGTCGATGATGGATGAGCGCGGGTCGCCCTGATAATCACGGGAGACCAGCGGTTCATCGCTGTAGCCCAGGATGCCTTTCAGCGGCCCGCTGGCGGCAGCCTGACGGAACGCCTCATTCACCTCTTCGGCGGTCACGTTGCGGCTCAGCGTCACCGTCAGATCGACAATCGACACCACCGGAACCGGCACGCGCAGGGAATACCCGGTGAGTTTACCGTCAAGCTCTGGGATCACTTTCCCGAGCGCTTTTGCCGCGCCGCTGGAGTAAGGCACAATGGATAATGCTGCCGCGCGCGCGCCGCGCAGATCTTTTTCCGGCTGGTCATGCAGCGCCTGGCTGTTGGTGTAGGCATGCGTGGTGTTCATCAGCCCGTGCTCAATGCCAAACTGCTGGTGCAGCACCTGCGCCGCTGGCGCCAGACCATTAGTGGTGCAACTCCCGTTGCTGACCACAAAATGCTGGGCCGGATCGTACAGCGTGTGGTTGACGCCCATCACCACCGTCAGATCATCATTTTTAGCCGGGGCGGAAATAATGACGCGTTTTGCGCCGCCGCTCGTGATATGCACCGCCGCTTTTTCACGTTCGGTGAAGAAGCCGGTTGCTTCAATTACCACCTCAACGCCTGCGTCTTTCCACGCAATGTTTGCCGGGTCGCGTTCACTGAATACGGTGATGCGTTGCCCGTCGACCTGTAGCGCGCCGTCCGCCGCTTCAACGGGCACCGGCAGCGTGCCGAGCAGAGAGTCATATTTCAGCAGATGGGCGAGGGTTTTACTGTCCGTCAGATCGTTAATGGCCACAATCTGGAGATCCGGGTTGCCCAGCGCCGCGCGCAGGACATTACGTCCGATACGGCCGAAACCGTTAATACCGACCTTAACCATGATGCACTCCTTATCTGTGTTGTCTGGAGTTACTGTAGGCGTCAGGTCGGATGGCGTAAATGACAAAAAAGGATCAGATTACGCCATTCTGCGGCAGTGGAAGCGCTGGCGATATTCGCCCGGCGTGAGATGAAGCTGCTTTTCAAAAACGCGGCGCAGGTTGATGCTGATACCAAACCCGCTTTTTTCGGCAATGACCTCAAGCGGATCCTGGGTCTGCTCCAGAAGCTGTCGAGCGGCGGCCAGGCGCGCTTCGGTGACATAACGGGCCGGAGGCACGCCCACGTCACGCGTAAACACGCGGGTAAAATTGCGCGGGCTCATGGCGACCCGTTCGGCCAGCCTTTCGACGCACAAATCTGCGGTGAGGTTTTGCAGGATCCAGCTTTGCAGTTCGCTGACTGGTCCGGTCGCGCCGGACTGCTCCAGATTATAGCGGCTGAACTGTAGCTGGCCGCCAGGCCGACGCAGGTACATCACCATATCCTGCGCCACGTTGCGGGCGAGGGTGAAGCCGTAATCATCCTCCACCAGCGCCAGCGTCAGGTCAAACCCGGAGCTGACGCCGCCGGACGTCCAGACGGGTCCATCCTGAACATAGAGCGGGCCGCCCTCAACGTTGACCGCAGGATAGCGGGTTTTCAGGGTTTCCAGCAGCCGCCAGTGGGTCGTTGCCCGGCGCCCGTCGAGCAGCCCGGCCTGTGCCAGCAGCAGGGCCCCGCCGCAGACAGAGGCGACGCGGCGCGCATGGGGCGCGGCCAGGTGCAGCCAGTCCACCACGGCGGTACTCTCCTGCTCATTCATGCCGCGACCGGTAATGATGATCGTGTCCAGCGGCTCGCGCGGATCCAGCTCCGGCAGGCGATAGTCCGCCAGCAGGTTTAAGCCGGACTGGCCGTGGATCACCAGGTGAGGCTGGGTGGTGGCGATAATGATGCGATAGCGGGGCTGCTCAAGGCCGTCCGGGTGCAACCGGTTGGCCTGCATCAGAATGTCGGCGATACCGGCGGCCTCAAACAACATGCCACCGTCAGGTACGATAATCAGGATCTTCTTCATGTCCTGAAAAGTACCTTTATCACAAAATAAGTCAAGCGGCAGACGAACACCGTCGCAGAGATAAATGAGGCGTGCCGGGTGAAAGTGTGGAACGGCAAATGTTGGGAAGAAGTAAAAGAAATATGTAGTAACGGTAAAACTTCTTGCGTGTGGTTCACTGTCAACGCCGCTGAAACCCCCAGTTTATGGGCTGCAAGGGAGCGCGCTGAACAATAAAAGAACAAAAAGATGTAGTCAGGCTTAATTATTAAGGCGCAAAAAATAAACCCTGAGGATAATTTCGGGTAGGTTATTTCGGATCGCGAAATTAAATCCCTGCCATTTTCTTCGCCGCCATTTGTTAATGCGGGACGCTCATGCACAATAAAAGTTATCTTTTGAATGCAACAATGAAAATATCCCAGATATATCCCACAGCGCACAGAAAAAATGAAATTCTACTAATTATGGTAGTGGCGATAATAAGGGGTTACGTTAATGATAGTGGTTCTCTTTTGCCTGTTTAGCCATTAATTTTCATACAGTTACGGACTTAATTCGTCTAAGAAAAAGACGATTTTAGCTAAGTGCGCATTTTTTATGAGATTAATCCTATAATGCATTGGGCGTATCATTAAACGCCATTAAGCAGGCGGGAAATATTGAATTGATGACAAGCTCATGTAAACTTGTCTACCGTTTGTCAAAATATGTCAGGAGCATGCTGGGCCCTTTTCTGTCGGGCTCGTGCGCTAGCTATGCCTTAAAATAGTTACCTGCTGAAAATATCCCGACTATTTTAACAATAGCACCTAAGTCAAATTTTATCCCCTCTCTTCATCCTCTAAATATCGCTACGGAAAAGCATATGAAACTGCGCGTATTGTTATCACTTCTGTTTGTTATGGCGGTGGCGGGCTGTAAGGCGCCGCAGAAACCAGCGATCACCGATGATACGATTGTGACCAGCCAGGTGAATGGCGTCACGCTGACGCACCGTCACGCTGTTACCCCTCCGGCGGAGTTCACTCAGGTGAATGAACCGTACCGTGCCATGTACCCGGCATCCCTGATGAGCCGTCCTGACTACGGCGGAAAAGTGATCCGTACGCTTGAGACCGGTAAAACTTACGTCGTGCTGGGGCAGGTTGAACATTTCTGGATGGCGCTGGCCGATGAAGGGAGTGAACAGCTGATTGGTTATGTGCCGATGCGTGCCGTAATCAAGGCTGACCAGTACGAAGCGACCGTACGTAAACAGGCACTGCGCCCGAAAGCGCGCAAGAAAACCACCTGTGTTGATGTCGATGGCAACAGCAAAGCCTGCAAAGACAGCGCGAACGGTACCTGGATCCTGAACTAAACGGGTTTCACGAGCATATTTTTATGAATAATAAAAATTTTCATCGGATGTGGTTCCCTTTTTTTGCGTTGATTTTCGCGCTGATCGGTGGTTGTACGTCGTCTTCACACAGCGACCCCTCCCGCTACAATCTTCAGTTTCAGGCTCATCCTCAAATCAATGATTCTGCGCCGCTTAAGGTCAGAGTGTTGCTGCTGAAATCCGATGCGGATTTCATGTCCAGTGACTTCTACTCCTTACAGAACAACGCGTCAGCCACGCTTGGCGCGAATCTGCTGAACAGCGATGTGTTCTTCCTGATGCCGGGCCAGCTTTCGAAAACCCTGAGCGGACAAAGCTCACCGGAAGCGCGCTATATCGGCGTGATGGCGGAATACCAGGCGCTGGACGGCAAAAAATGGCGCGTCTCACTTCCTTTGCCTGTTCCCGGCGAAAACGCGATTTACCAGTTCTGGAAATGGTCCGCAGATGAACTCCAGGCCAGCGTCTTTCTTGACGTAAATGGTATCCGGGTCATCAGCCAGTAACGCCCTTCATAACAGGAAAGAGATCATCATGACGAAAGCAGAAAAGGTCGTCTGGACCGAGGGCATGTTCCTGCGTCCCCACCATTTCCAGCGGACAGAAAGTTACCTCCTCAACCACGTTCGTGAGTGGGGGGCCTTGCAGCGATCGTATCTCTGGGGCTTTCTCGACCTTGAGCTGGATGAAGCGATGCTACGCCAGGGCTGTATTGCCCTCAGCTACTGTAGCGGTTTGCTGCCTGACGGCACCTTTTTCCAGGTTCGCAGCGACCGCAATGGTCCGGCCCCGCTAAAAATCTCCGATAATCTCACCAACGAAAAGGTGGTGCTTGCGCTGCCGGTTCGTCGCGGTGGCCGTGAAGAGGTGATTTTCAGCGAGGAGCCGTCTTCTCTGGCGCGTTTTATTACCTTTGAACAAGAGGTGGAAGACGACAACGCCATGTCGGTCGGGGAGGCGACGGTCCAGTTTGGCCGCCTGCGTCTGACCCTGATGCTGGAGAAAGATCTGACGGCAGAATGGACCGCCATCGGCGTGGCGTACGTCACCGAAAAGCGCAACGACAACCACGTGCGGCTGGATAACAGCTACATCCCGCCAATGCTGAACGCCAATAACAGCCCGCAGCTGTACGGCATGATCAATGACCTGCACGGCTTGCTGGTGCAGCGTAGCCAGCAGATCGGCGGTCGACTGCGCCAGCCGGGGCGTTTCAATACGTCTGAGATGGTTGAGTTCACGCTTCTCTCGCTGATCAACCGCCACCTTGGGAACGTCTCACATTTAAAAACGCTGCCGCTGCTTCACCCGGAAGCGCTCTGGCGCAGCTGGCTGCCGTTCGCCACGGAGCTCGCCACCTGGACGCCGCAGCGTACCGCAGAGAGCATACTGCCGGTCTACGACCATGACGATCTCGCCGTTTGCTTCAGCAAACTGATGCTGATGCTGCGTCAGGGGCTGTCGCTGGTCATGGAAGATCATGCCATCCAGCTGCCGCTGCACGAACGCTCCCACGGGCTGAACATCGCCACCGTGCCGGAGACCAGCATGGTCCGCGAATTCGGCTTCGTGCTGGCGGTAAAAGCCAATGTCCCCGGCGAACACCTGCAAACCCATTTCCCTGCTCAGATGAAGGTTGCGCCAGTGTCGAAAATTCGCGATCTGGTTCAGCTCCAGCTGCCGGGCATCATGCTTCGGGCAATGCCCGTCGCGCCGCCGCAGATCCCGTGGCATGCAGGCTACAGCTATTTCGAACTCGAGAGGGGCAGCGAACTGTGGCACGAGATGGACAAGTCCGGGGCATTCGCGCTGCATCTCGCAGGGGAATTCCCGGGTCTCGATATGGAGTTCTGGGCCATCCGTAGCCCGACAGAATAATAAAGCGAGCGCTTAATATGCAGGAACGACAGGATACCGGCAGTGATGCCGTGTTTACCGGAGCCAGTGGGAACAATCAGCTGGTGGCGGCCGCCAATCCGCTGCTCAATGCGATTCCGCAAATCCGTCATTCGGTTTCCCACGACGATCAGGTCGGGCTGCGCCAGCGCCTGATTGACGAAATTCGCCGTTTCGAGGTGCGATGCCAGCAGGCGGGCTTACCGTATGAAGTGATTGTCGGCGCGCGCTACTGCCTCTGCACGGCGCTGGACGAAGCCGCCGCGCTGACCCCCTGGGGAAGCAGCGGCGTCTGGTCAAGCAATGGTCTGCTGGTGACGTTTCATAACGAAACCTGGGGCGGCGAGAAGTTTTTCCAGCTGCTGGCGCGTCTGTCGCAGAATCCGCGCGAACACATTCTGCTGCTGGAGATGATCAACTACTGTCTGCTGCTCGGCTTTGAAGGCCGCTACCGCGTGCTGGACAATGGCCGGACCCAGCTTGAAACCATCAAACAGCGCCTGTGGCAGATGATCCGTGGCGTGCGCGGCAGCTACCCGCCGCCGCTTTCGCCGCATCCGGAAGATCGCCCCGTTCTGCGCAAGCTCTGGCGGCCGATGATCCCTCTCTGGGCGTGCGTGGCGCTGGTCGGCTTTATCGCCTGCCTGTTCTATATCGTGCTGAACTGGCGTCTGGGTGATAACACCAGCCCGGTGCTGGCGAAAATTTACCAGTCCCAACTGCCGGAAACCACGATCCAGCAGCCTGCGCGTCAGCTGCCGGCGGTGCTGAACCTGCGCGGCTTCCTGAAACCGGAAATTGATGCCGGTCTGGTGGCCGTTAAGGATGAGGCGGATCGCAGCGTGGTGATCCTGAAAGGGGACGGACTCTTTGCCTCGGCCTCAACGGTGGTGCGCGAGCGCTATGAGCCGGTCATCGACCGCATCGCCCAGGCGATGAATAACGTCAGCGGCAAAATTCTGGTGGTGGGGTACAGCGACAACGTGCCGATCCGCAGCGCACGCTTCGCCTCTAACTATGAACTCTCGCTTGAGCGCGCCCGTTCGGTGCAAAAACAGCTCCAGGGCAGCCTCTCGCAGCCTGAGCGCGTCAAAGCCGAAGGGCGGGGCGAGATCAACCCGGTAGCGCCTAACACCACGCCTGAAAATCGCGCCCGTAACCGCCGCGTGGAGATTACGCTGCTGGTATCGCCTGACAATACCCAGGCCGAGCTGAACGGATTGCCGCAAGGAAACTAAGGATGCTGACAACTCTACTTTCTATACTGACCAATCGCATTCTGTGGAGCTTCCTGGGCGTAACGGCGCTCGCGGCGGTCATCTGGATGATTGGCCCGCTGTTGTCCATCGTGGATACCCGGCCCCTTGAATCAGAGCAGAACCGCGTCATCAGCATTGCGGTGGTCTACCTTATTTGGGCCCAGAGCCACATTCTGCCGCGGCTGTATAACGCCTGGCTGAACCGTAAGCTGATGGACAAGCTCAACGAAAATACCACCAGCCCGGAGGCGGCCGATCCGCAGAAACGGCTGAACAGCGAGGAGCAGATCCTTGCCGGGCGTTTCGATGAAGCCGCCCAGATGCTGAAAAAAGCCCACTTCAGCAAAGCGGGACATGGCGCGCAGTGGACGCAGCGCTTTAGCACGCAGTACCTCTATCAGCTGCCGTGGTACGTCATTATTGGCGCGCCGGGTTCCGGTAAAACCACCGCGCTGGCCAACTCCGGGCTGCAATTCCCGCTGGCGGACCGCTTCGGTAAAACCGCGCTGCGCGGCATTGGCGGCACGCGCAACTGCGACTGGTGGTTCACCAACGAGGCGGTTCTGCTGGATACCGCGGGGCGCTACACCACTCAGGAGAGCGAGCAGGTTCAGGACGCCGGGGAGTGGCTGGAGTTTATCAACCTGCTGCGTAAATACCGCCGTCGCCAGCCCATCAACGGCGTGATTATCACCATCAGCATTTCCGACCTGCTTTCGCAGTCCGCTGAGGCCTCGCGCCAGCAGGCGGTCAACCTGCGCCAGCGTCTCTCCGAGCTGCATGAACAGCTGGGTATTCGCTTCCCGGTATATGTGATGGTGACCAAAGCGGACCTGCTTAAAGGCTTCCGCGCCTGGTTTGCGGATTACGACAAAGCCCAGCGCGACCAGATCTGGGGCTTCACGCTGCCGTGGGAGCAGACCAAACACGCCGATTACGACCTGATGGGCAACTTCCAGCAGGAATTTTCCCTGCTGCAACAGCGTCTGGACGCCGGCCTGCCGGAAACCATGCTCAAAGAGCATGACGCCAAAACCCGTGCGGAAGCCTATCTCTTCCCGCAGGAGTTCGCCGCGCTGCGTCCGCTGCTGGCAGACTACCTGAGCACGGTCTTTGCCCGCTCAAACTTCGAAACCGAATTTTCGCCGCGCGGCATCTACTTTGCCAGCGGCACTCAGGAAGGGATGCCGTTTGACCGCGTGATGGGCGAGCTGAACCGCGCGCTCTCCTTGCCCGAAGGGGAAGAAAGCACGCGCTGGGATTCGGTGAGCAAAGAGGCGCCGATCCCGGGCGCGAAGGGCCAAAGCTTCTTCATTAAAAACCTGCTGCAAAACGTGATTTTCCAGGAAGCGGGCATCGCCGGGGAAAACCGCTGGTGGGAGCTGCGCAACCGCGCCGTGATGTGGTCCGGCTACGCGGCGCTGCTGGCCCTGCTGGTGATCCTGGGTGGCCTGTGGCTGACCAGCTACGCCAAAAATAAAGCCTATCTGGAAGAGGTGGACGCAAAAGTGCCGATGCTGGAGCAGCAGAGCAAGGCGCTGCAAAACCAGCCCCAGCGCGATCTGTTTGCGCTTCTGCCGCTGCTTAACAGCCTGGTGGATCTGCCGAAAAGCGATGCCTTCGACGTTAACGACCCGCCGGTTTCCCGCCGCATGGGGCTTTATCGCGGGGATGACGTCAGCGATGCCTCGCAGTCTCTGTATCAGAAGGCGCTGGATCAGATGCTGCTGCCCGCCGTGGCAATGCACATTACCACCTGGCTGCGCAACGACAACGGCAGCGACGTGGAGTACAGCTATGAGGCGCTGAAGGCCTATCAGATGCTCTACCAGCCGAAGCATTATGACGGCAAATTCCTGCACTCGTGGGTGATGCTTAACCTGCAACGCAACCTGCCGCAGAACGTGACGCAGGCGCAGCTTCAGGAGCTGGAATGGCACCTGACCCAGCTGCTGGAGCCAAAAATCCAGGCTTCACCGTATGCGCAGGATGAGGATCTGGTCGCACGTGAAAGGGCGCTTATCAACCAGCAGCCGCTCTCAACACGCGTCTATGGCCGCCTGAAACGTCTGCTGGAGCATGATGAAAACCTGAAGCCGGTTTCGCTTTCAGATCTCGGCGGCCCGCAGAGCGAGCTGGTGTTTTCCCGTAAAAGCGGCAAGCCGGTGAGTGAGGGCGTACCGGGCCTCTATACGCCGGACGGCTACTGGAAGAGCTTCAACGACCAGATCGACAGCGTGACCACCGCCCTGCACGAGGACGACGCCTGGGTACTGGGAGCGACCACCGCCCAGGAAGATAAACAGCAGATCGATAACGCCGTGCGCCAGCTCTACATGCGCGACTTTATCGTCAACTGGGATCGCTTTCTCGCTGACATTCAGCTCAACAACAGCGCCGATCTTTCCCAGCGCATTAACACCGCGCGCCTGCTTTCAGGCACCAACTCGCCGCTGCGCCGTCTGGTGCTTAACCTGAGCAAGGTGCTGACCCTGTCGCGCACTGCGCCTGCGCCGGAAGATGCGCAGAAAGCGGAAGACCAAAGCAACCGCGCCACCCGCACGCTGGAAGCGCTGTTCAGCAACGGTGACAATGCCCCGACGCAGGGCGCGGTTGTGACGCAGGCGCCTGAGCAACTGGTGACTGACCACTATGCGCCGATGATTGAGCTGGCGCAGCCACTGGAGAAGGGTGGCAAGACCATCGTCTTTGACGATTTTCTTAAGCAGGTTGACGAGCTTTATCGTTACCTGACCGCCGTTCAGGATGCGGCAAACAGCGGTATGCCTGCGCCGGGCGGGGATGCAATCAGCCGCCTGCAAGCCAGCGCGGGCCGTCTGCCGGGCGGGCTGCAAACCATGTTCAGCAATATGGCCGTCGGCGCCAGCAGCGACACCCAGCGTCGCGATCTGGAGAACGTGCGTAAGCGCATCAACGTGGAAGTGGGTGGGTTCTGCCGTCAGGCGATTGCCGGGCGTTATCCGCTGGTGCGCAGCGCCAGCACCGAGGTGACGCCGGACGATCTCGCCCGCATGTTCGCGCCGGGCACCGGTCTGATGGACACCTTTTTCCGCGACAACCTGACCAACAAGGTGGACACCACCCAGGCGAACTGGCGCTTTATGCCGGGCATCGACGGTAAAACGCTGCCGGGCAGCTAAGGGCTGTTGCGTCCGTTCCAGCAGGCGCAGTCTGTCCGCGATGCCTTCTTTGCCAACGGCGCGACCACGCCATCCTTTAAGGTCACGGTGCGCACCGTGCGGATGGACAACACCATTCTGAACCTGACGCTGGACGTGGACGGTCAGCTGCTGCGCTACAGCCACGGTCCGCAGGCGGTGCAGATCATGACCTGGCCGGGGCCGGGCGGGACGAACCAGGTGCGTATGCAGCTCGGTCTGGCCAATGGCAGCACCGCAACGCTGGTAACTAACGGTTCCTGGGCGCTCAACCGCTTTTTCGACAAGGCGCGCACCAGCCCTGGCGCGGGTAGCCTGAGCCGTCAGGCGACCTTCAACGTCGACGGACATCAGGTCACGCTGGAGTTTGCCCCGAACAGCATCCGTAACCCGTTCCAGCTTCCCCGTTTCTCATGCCCATAACCGCAAGGACAGCCGTATGACGAATACCCCTGCGATGAACCGTTATAGCTGGTATGGCAAATTACCCAGCGCCGGAGATTTTTTGCAGCGTCGCTTTCCGGATACCCTGCAACGCCAGTGGTCGCACTGGTTCCAGGTCGGCCTGCTGGCCTGGCAACAGGAAGAGCAGCGCAGCGGCGAGCGCCCGTTTTCAAAAGCCCCGGTGTGGAACTTTGTCGTCCCGCCGATGCTCGGTAGCCAGATGATTCAGATGGGCTGCCTGCTGCCGGGCCGTGACAGCGTAGGCCGCCACTATCCGGTATGCCTGCAACTGAGCTTCACCCCCGCCGAGTGGTCATCCCGCCTGCTCGGGCAGGCTGAAAGCTGGTACCAGCAGCTTGGCCGTCTGGGGCTGCACGCGGTGCGTAACAGCTATTCTGCCTCCCAGCTGGATGAAATGCTGATGACCATCCCGGCGCCCCAGCCGGTTGAGCCGCAAAAGCGTTCCGACATTCTCGACGTGATTGGCTATGACGACGATGGTCAGAGCACGCTGGGCTGGCCGCAGGCGGCGGAGTGTTTTGATCCGCTGCGTCAGACCAGCTACTGGTGGACAAACCGCTGCGACGGCTATCCGCTGTACACCCACGTCCACAGCGGAAACTTCACCGGGCAGCTCTTTACGCTGCTGTTCGATCCGGCAGGCGGCGCCCGTCCGGGCCGCCACGGTCTTTACCCGCCTATGTTTGAATAAGCAGGGATCTTATGAATATCGATGAATTTCTCGCGCCGATAAGCCCCGATAACCCCTGCGGTGAAAACCTGGAGTACGACGCTGATTTCCAGGCCATGGGGCAGGCCAGTCAGGGCAAAGCCGAGCAGCAGTTTGGCGACACCATCATTCCGGCAGAGCCTGCCGACTGGAACACGGTGGAAAAACTCGCCACCAGCCTGCTGGGTCGCACCAAAGATCTTCGCGTCATGCTGGCGTTAACCCATGCCTGGACGCGTCGTCGCGGGCTGGCAGGTTACGCCGACGGGCTACTGCTGGTGCAGGAAGCCCTGTCCCGTTACTGGGAGCAACTTTACCCGCTGCTGGAAGAGTATGGCGAAACCGATCCGTTCTACCGCATTAACGCCCTCGCCGGGCTGAGCGATAAATCTGACCTGACGGTCGCGGTGCGTAACGCCTCACTGCTCCGCTCAAACGGCGATGAGATTTCGCTCCGTGACGCCCAGGCGCTGCTTGACGGCAGTAAAACCGAGTGTCCGGATTATCCGGGCGGTCGTCCACGACTGATCGATGAGCTGGCCCGGGGCGATCAGCCCGGCACCGAAGCGGTAATCGTGATCAACGAACGCCTGCTGGCCATCCGCGAACTGCTTACCGGCTATCTCGGGGAAAGTGGCGTCCCGGAGATGGAACAGCTGCTGAAAACCGTCGGGCTGGTTTCCAGCGCCTGTCAGGTGACCGATATCAGCAAGCTGCTGCCGAACCGTGACGCGCAGGCTGAACAGCATGCCGAGCCGCAGCCGGTGGCCGCGTCGCCCGTTCAGCAGGTGACGGACTGGCGCAGCGTGCAGGTGACCAGCCGCGCCGACGCCCAGCTGATGCTGGAAAAAGCGAAACAGTATTTTGCGCAGTACGAACCCAGCCATCCCGCACCGCTGATGATTGAACGGGTGCAGCGGCTGTCTGAACTCAACTTTATGGACATTATTCGCGACCTGGCGCCAGACGGCGTTAACCAACTGGAAAACATCTTTGGACGCCGCGAATGACGCGTCCTGGCATTATGACGACAGGCATGGAGTCTGCCGTTTCACCTTCACCGCGCATCTTTGATGGAGAACATCATGGCAATGAGTAACAGTGGACAGAAATTCATCGCACGCAACCGTGCTCCCCGCGTGCAGATCGAGTACGACGTAGAGATCTACGGCGCAGAACGCAAAATTCAGCTGCCGTTTGTGATGGGCGTTATGGCTGATCTGGTTGGCAAGCCGGTGGAAAATCTGCCAGCCGTCGACGAGCGTAAGTTCCTGGAAATCGACATCGACAACTTCGACGAACGCATGAAGGCGCTGAAGCCGCGCGTGGCGTTCCAGGTGGATAACACCCTGACCGGCGAAGGTAAGCTCAACGTCGATCTGACCTTCGACAGCATGGACGACTTCCTGCCGGACGCGGTGGCCCGCAAAGTAGAGCCGCTGAACAAGCTGCTGGAAGCCCGTACCCAGCTCTCCAACCTGCTGACCTACATGGACGGTAAAAACGGTGCGGAAGAGCTGATCGCGAAAATTCTCCAGGATCCGACGCTGCTCAAATCCCTGAGCCAGTTGCCAAAAAATGACGAAAGTGCGAAAGGTAGCGAGGAATAATCAATGAGCAACCAGACTCAACAACACGATCAGCAGGCGGGCCAGGCGTTCAGCCAGGACGAGTTCAGCGCGCTGCTGAATAAAGAGTTCCGCCCGAAAACCGATCAGGCGCGCTCTGCCGTAGAAAGCGCGGTTAAAACCCTGGCGCAGCAGGCGCTGGAAAACACCGTGACCTTCTCAAACGATACCTACCGCACCATTCAGAACCTGATTGCCGGTATTGACGAGCAGCTTTCGCAGCAGGTGAACCAGATCATTCACCACGAGGAGTTCCAGAAGCTGGAGAGCGCCTGGCGCGGCCTGAGCTACCTGGTGAACAACACCGAAACCGACGAGATGCTGAAGATCCGCTTTATGAGCATCTCCAAGCAGGAGCTGGGCCGCACCCTGAAACGCTACAAGGGCGTAGGCTGGGACCAGAGCCCGATCTTCAAAAAAATCTACGAGCAGGAGTACGGCCAGTTCGGTGGCGAGCCGTTTGGCTGCATCGTGGGCGACTACTACTTCGACCACAGCCCGCAGGACGTTGAGCTGCTGGGCGAGATGGCGCGCATCGGCTCTGCGGCCCATTGTCCGTTCATCACCGGCACCGCGCCGGGCGTGATGCAGATGGAGTCCTGGCAGGAGCTGGCTAACCCGCGCGACCTGACCAAGATCTTCCAGAACACCGAATACGCTGCCTGGCGTTCACTGCGTGAATCGGAAGATGCCCGCTATCTGGGCCTGGTGATGCCGCGCTTCCTGTCGCGTCTGCCGTACGGTATTCGCACCAACCCGGTGGACAGCTTCGATTTTGAAGAGCAGACCGACGGCGCGAACCACAACAGCTACTCCTGGGCGAACGCGGCCTATGCGATGGCAGCCAACATCAACCGCTCCTTCAAAGAGTACGGCTGGTGCACCTCGATTCGCGGCGTGGAATCCGGCGGGGCGGTGGAAAACCTGCCGTGCCACACCTTCCCGAGCGATGACGGCGGCGTGGACATGAAGTGCCCGACCGAGATCGCCATCAGCGACCGTCGTGAAGCGGAACTGGCGAAAAACGGCTTTATGCCGCTGGTGCACCGCAAAAACTCCGACTTCGCCGCCTTCATCGGCGCGCAGTCTCTGCAAAAACCGGCCGAGTACCACGACCCGGACGCCACCGCTAACGCGCGCCTGGCCTCCCGTCTGCCGTACCTGTTTGCCTGCTGCCGTTTTGCTCACTACCTGAAGTGCATCGTGCGCGACAAAATCGGCTCCTTCCGCGAGCGCGAAGAGATGGAACGCTGGCTGAACGACTGGGTAATGAACTACGTGGACGGCGACCCGGCGAACTCCTCCCAGGAGACCAAGTCCCGCAAACCGCTGGCGGCGGCGGAAGTGCAGGTGCAGGAAATTGAAGACAATCCTGGCTACTACGCCGCGAAGTTCTTCCTGCGTCCACACTACCAGCTGGAAGGTCTGACCGTTTCCCTGCGTCTGGTATCTAAACTGCCATCGCTGAAGACGAAGGACGCGTAATGATAATTGCCGCCGGGGGGCCTTGCCCGGCGTTAGCTTTATAGTATGGAAATTTGAGAGGAAATATGACCGCGAGACCTTCGTTTGTTGCTGCCTGGGCGGCGGCAACACGTATTTACGATGCAAATGATTCTATCGGCAAAGTTAAGCAAGTTATCGGCGGCAAAGTTAAGCACAACTTCGAAATACCGCCAGACGAGGGCGGGTGGTCAAATAGTTGTGCCGTACGCATGAGTTATGTTCTTAACTATACCGGGCATCCCGTTCCGCGTATTGCAAATCTCACGGTATCCGGTGCTGATAATAAATGGTACTTCTACCGCGTAAAGGATGTCATTGCCTGGTTGACGCGTCAGTGGGGTAAACCTGACATGATCGTGAGTTATCCTTCCTTACCCGTTCAGCAATTAGCCAACAAAAAGGGCGTCATTCTGTTTGAGGTACAGGGCTGGAGTGACGCCGCAGGTCATGCAACATTCTGGAATGGTTTAACCTGTTCGGATCACTGTTATTTCAATGCGCCGGAGACGAATTACTCGACGACCAAAGCTAATTTTTGGGAGTTGCCATGAAAAAAATGATTGCTAGTCTACTGTTGCTCACCAGTTCCGCCTCTGTGTATGCAATTGACGATCCGGTGTCGTTTGTCAAAAAAATGCCTTATAAGCAAGTTGTTAAAGACGTTGTTTTTTCTCGCTGCCTGGCACAAGTTGCAGATGATAAAAGCCAGTTTTCTCTGGATGCAGCCCGTAGCAGTAGCGCCTTACTGGAATGGGTACCTTTCGATATTGAGAATGGCAATGACAAAATCAATGCTCTTATTAATAAATATAAAGGCGCAACCAACGCCTTTCATTCTGAGAGAAAACCCGATGTAAAAGGCGTAACCTTAAATTGCCTGCGTCTTTATCATAGTGACGAACTTAATCAACTTGTTCCTCAATTAATCATCGGAAATCCTGACCGCACCTGGATTCAGGATAATCCACAATAGTAAAAGACTTCACATTCTTTCCTTTCATTCAGGGGGAATGTAAGACTGTCAAATGACACGGGTCGTTTGATATGAGGCAGAGGTAAAATATGGACGGTTTTATTCAGCCCCATGCTTTCCTGTTTGCCATATAAGGGCTTTTTCGAAAGCAATATTGTTCATCCACGAAGAGTAGATATTATGGCTATTGATATGTTTCTGAAGGTCGAGGGTGTTACGGGCGAATCTAAAGATTCTAACCACACCGGCTGGACTGATATTACCTCCTTCTCCTGGGGCGCGTCCCAGCCAGGTAATATGAGCGTTGGCGGTGGCGGCGGTGCCGGTAAAGTGAACTTTAACGACCTGCACGTTAACGCTCTGATCGACAAATCCACTACAGCAATCCTGAAACACTGCGCAAGCGGTAAACACCTGACCAAAGTTGAACTGTCCGTCTGCAAAGCGGGTGGTCAGCAGGTTGAATACACCCGCATCACCCTGGAAGACGTTCTCGTGACTTCCGTTCAGTACACGGGTGCAGACAACGGCGATACCGTTGGCGTGACCTATGCATTCCAGGCTGCGAAAGTGAAACAGCAGTACTGGGAGCAGACCACTGCCGGTGGTAAAGGTGCTGAAAGCAGCGCTGGCTGGAACATCAAAGAAAACAAAGAAGCGTAACAGAAGTGGGCCCGAAAGGGCTCACTTTAGCCTGTATTTTCTAAAAGGGAAAATATTTATGCGTCCTGCTTTTGGTGCCGCCTGGAACAGATTCAGAGAAGTTAATGTCAATGTCGAAACGGTGGGCAAATTATTGGGTGGGAAAGTCCAGCACAATATTGAAGCCGGAATTTTTAAAAATGCCTGCCCCATTCGTATGAGCTACGTTTTAAACTATTGTGGCATTCCGATACCTTCTAATAGTAAATATGCAACAGTGACCGGGAATGACAAGAAGCGGTACATGTTCCGTGTCAAAGATATGATTGCATTCCTACCCACAGTTCTGGGCAGTGCAGATATGTCAGTCTCTTCACCAACTCCTGCACAATTTGCAGGCAAGCAGGGCATCATCATATTTACCGGACATGGCTGGTATGATGCAACCGGACATGTAACACTGTGGAATGGAAATATTTGCTCTGATGATTGTCATTTTCTTGGCTCTCCTGGCAATGGTTCATTTATTCCTACAAACGCAACATTGTGGAGCCTGAAATGAAACGTTTGTTGCTGCTTGTATTGGTTTTAAATGCCTCAGTCGCTTACTCCCAAACACTGCCTGATGTTAGTGCTTTTACTCAGCAACAAATCTTTGAAAACTGGGTGCAAAATCGATGCATCAGCAAGATTGCAGATAGTAAAATCCTGAAGGATGATGCAGAGGCCAGTGCCGCTGCATGGCTCGAAGCAAGCGATCTACCTCCAGAGAATTTTGAAAAAGCTGACAAGGTGATTGTTTCCTTACTTAAAGAGCAGGTAGGCGGTACCGAACCGGGTAATTATCAGATATTAAAGTGCAGCTTAATTGCCAATAGCGACGCAATTCGTCTGCTCAATGTCCAAAAATAGCGTTTCACCGATATTGCCAGGAGATTTGACCGTACCATCTGGCGTCTTCAAGTCACAATCTGCGATGGAGCTCAAGATGAGTGCAACTTCGCCAGCCTTGGTAGTATATTATGGTGTATATGGACTGTTTACTGTTCTTTCTTATTGTGGCCTTGTTCCTGATGGTTGTAATCATGGACCTCATCAGTTCCCGTTATTTTAAAAAACACGAGGCCGAATATAATCAGCTTCTTTCAGAATATCGGCAAAAAGGCTACGATCTCGATCTGGTGACAAATTACGCATCTTTTTTTGGTTCGCTGGCGAACTATCAAAAAATAATCTGGTTTGTTCGTCTTCGCAAAGGCGTGAAGATGAAATTTACCAAAGACAGAAATGTTCAGGACGATGCCTATAAATTCGTTCAGGCTTTACCGGAAGAGAGAATCGGCTGGATATTAAAACTGCATCGACGCTATAAAGTTCAGGCCTTACTTTTTACGCTATGGCTGCTTATCGGCATTATTTTCCTGAATGTAGTCAAATAGCTTTAATCAGCCCTTAACCCCCAAACCCCGCCGTTCTCACCCCCGAGAGCGGCAGCGTTTGAGCGCTAATCATACCAGCAGGAATACGCCATGCGATTCACGATTATTTCTACGAAACCCGGTCATCAGCCGCCGCAAAGCAGCTGTGATTTTTATGCCCCGGGCGGCACCATTGGGCGCGGTACGGATAACAATCTGGTGCTGCCGGACAATGACCGCACCATCTCGCGTTTGCAGGCCATCGTTCACGTCGACGCCAGTGGCGAATGCCGCGTCACGAACCGCGGCAGCGTTACCCGCGTGGTACTGAATGATATCCCGCTGGAGCGTGGGCGTCAGGTTGAGCTTCAGGATGGGGATATTCTCGGTATTGATGATTATCGCATTGAAGTCAGCGAACTCATTCATGACATCCAGCCCGTAAGCCGCATGGCGGCCAGCATGCAGCAGGCGCGCCCAGCGGCGACACCTGCACCAGCGCCGCAACCGAAACCGGCCAGCGCCGCGCCTCGCGGAAAAGCTGAACCTACGGCCGTGCCGTCGGAAATCTGGGACAGCCTGATGCAGGAGTTTTCCATCTCCGACAGCATCTCCAGCAACCGGGCAAAACCACAGCCCGCGGCCTCCCACGACCCGTTCTCCCAGCCTGCGGCCCCGGAGCGGAATGCCGAAGATCCGCTGGCAATGTTTAACGACGCCGAACCGTCGCTTGAACGTAAAAACGTTGACCCGGACACGCTGTTTAGCGATGAAGCGTTGTTTAAAAAAGAGAGCATCTTTAACGATATCACCCCTTCAACGCTGGTACAGCCGGACGAAAGCAAACCTGCCCAGCCAAAGGAAGAGGCGGCGGACGAACTCGATCCGTTAGCCCTGTTTGGCGGGTCGGCGAGCGCACCTGCCGCGCGTCACGATGACCCTCTCGGCCTGATGGGCGGCGCGCCGTTAACCCATCCGGATGAAATCGTGGCCGATAAGCCGGAGCCAAAGCCTGAAGCGCAAGCCGCACAGGAAGAGGATGCGCTGGCCAGCTCACCGCTGTTCGATCCGGAACCGACTGAACCACAGGACGCGCCGCGCGCGGAAGAGGAGCCCGCGCGCCCCGATTACGCTGGCTTCACCATGCCAACGCCGCAGGCCGTGGCGCGCAGCAACGCGCAGGCGCCTAAAGGCCGCCTGCGTATCGACCCGGTTAAAAACGCTGCATCGCCTGCTGCCTCCGCGCAGACCGGCGAGCGGGGCGAGGTGCTTCAGGGCGAACTGCTGGAGGCGCTGCTGGAGGGCATGGGCCTGAGCGAAATGCAGCCGGTACCGCAATTCGACCGGGAAAATATGCGTCAGCTGGGGCAGATCCTGGGCATGTTCTCGCAGGGGACCGTGGCGCTGCTCTCCTCGCGCTCCATCCTCAAGCGTGGGGTGAAAGCCGATATGACCATGGTGCTCGACGATGCGAACAACCCGTTCAAACTGTTGCCGACCGGGAAAACGGTGCTGATCCAGATGTTCGGCACGCCGATGCCGGGCTTTATGCCGCCGACCAAATCGGTGCGTGATGCGCTGATCGATCTCCAGGCACACCAGCTAGGGATGATCTCTGGTATCCGCGCCATTATCGCCGCCATGCTGCAATCCTTTAACCCGGAACAGCTGGAAGAGCAGGCGAAGCAGAACGGGATGACGTCACGCCTGGCGCTGCCGGGCAGCCGTAAAGCCGCGCTGTGGGATTATTTCGTTCGCAGCTATGGCGAGACGGCGGGCGAGATCGAGGACGACTTCCATACCCTGTTTGGCGAAGCCTTCCTCCATGCCTATGACATGGAGGTCAATCAGTACAAAGACTCACAAAGCGGATCGGAAGAAAAATGAATATCGCAACGGCTTCTCTCTCCCGCCAGGGGACGCGCGCCAGCAACCAGGATCAGACGGGAGAAACCATCGGGGAACGTTCAGCCTGCTTTGTCGTCTGTGACGGCATCGCGGGCCTGCCGGGCGGCGAGGTGGCCGCTGAGCTGGCCCGCAACAGCATTATTTCCCGCTTTGATGGCGACAAGCACCTGAATGCGCAGCATATTCGTGACTACGTCCAAACGGCGAACCGCACCATCCTCAGCGAACAACAGGCCGTGCAGGACTATCGCCGGATGGGCACCACGCTGGTCAGCCTGTTTATCGACAGGGATTACCGTCTGGCTTACTGGGCGCACGCCGGAGACAGCCGCCTGTACCTGTTTCGCCGCGGCTGGCTGTGGCATGTCACCACCGATCACAGCCTCGTCCAGCAGATGAAAGATGCCGGGCATCAGACCGACGATCTCAACAGCAACCTGCTGTATCTGGCGCTGGGTATTGAGAATGGCGGACCGGAAGCGAGCTACAGCGATGTCGTGCAGGTGGAGGACGGTGATGCCTTTTTACTCTGCACCGACGGCTTCTGGCACGGCGTCAGCGAAGAGCAGATGAAGCAGTCGCTGCACATGGTCAATACGCCACAGGAGTGGCTGACCTTAATGAACCAAATCATTCAAAAGAATGCCGAACAGGAGGGCAATGCTCAGGATAACTATACCGCCGTGGCGGTGTGGATGGGCAACCCTCAGGACACCACTTTGCTGCATACGCTCTCTGACGCAGCACAATTTCTTCCCTGCGGAACTGATTAGACACACAAGGATTGATATGAAACTTTGGCTATCGGGTTTGGCTCTTCTGACGTTGGCGACCACCGCACAGGCTGAAAACTTCCGCATCGTGCAGTCTCCTGCGCAGAAGCTGGATATCTGGATCGACAACATAAAAGACAATACGCCGCAAAGCTGGTGTAAGGCGGACGTGGCGCTGCGTATCGTGGCGAACGGCAAGAAAGAGGTTTCGGTGCTGGAAAACTTCGTGCCGCGCCTTGGCTCGCTGCTGGAGCACCAGTGCAGCAAGCTGAATACCCTGAGCTGGACGCTTAACGATCCGGAAGGCACCACGCTTGCCCGGGGCACAGCGGCTAAAGCGCAGGACTGGGCGCTGGTGGTGAAACAGCAGGAAACGGCGGCGGCAACGACCTCCACCTCAGGCGCGCTGCTGCCGCCTGACCAGAATCCGGAGACGCACACCGTGGCGGCAGATCGTACGCCATGGCAGGAGTTCACCCTTCAGGACGGTTGCCACCTGCGCACCTTCTGGGAGGGCGGTTCCTCCGCGCCAGCGCTGTTTATTCCGGATTCCGACACCACCCGCTGCGGCAACGGCAGCTGGCTCAGCGGCCACACCGTGGTGACGCAGAACCGTAACGGGGCGCAGAAAGCGATTCCGGTCACCTACATTCACGGCTTCCCGGTGATGGGGCTGAACAACGCGGTCGATCCTGAAAAGGCGCTGATCACCTCCGTCAACAAAGAGCGCATGGTCTTCAGCACCCCGAACAGCGACCAGAGCTGGATGATCCTGCCGTACGACAACACTCTGAACGGCTGGAAGAGCAACGGCACGGTGGCGGTGGAAATCACCCGTGAGATCGCCAGCGACGACGCCAGACTCCAGGCGCGTATCGCAGAGGTGAAGAAGATCTGGAGCGCATGGGTTGCACCGGGCGCGGAGCTGAACGTTGTTCTGATTGACACGCTGCGTCCGCAGCTGCGCGATCCGGCAGTGGGCGCCTGGCGCGCGGCGAATTAAGGAGGGGCTATGAATACGCTTTATCAACGTCTGGCGGGTGAGTCGATTAGCGACGCGCTGCTTCGCCTGGAAGCCGATATCAAAACCCGTCCGGCGGATGCCGATCTGCGCGCCGCGTTTGTGCAGTTCCTGATCCTCAGTGGCAACTGGGCGCGCGCCCTGACCCAGCTGAAAAGCTGGCTGGCGCTGAAGCCGCAGGCAAAACCGACCGTAACGCTGCTGGAGCAGGCCATTCAGGGTGAACAGCAGCGGGCGCGCGTATTCGCGGGAGAGGCGCGACCGGCAATGCCCGAGGCGCAGTGGCCGTGGCTGACGACGTTAGCCCAGGCGCTGACCGAAAGCGCCGGGAATGCGCAAACGCTGCGTCTGGCGGCACTCGAACAGGCTCCGGCAAGCCGCGGGCAGGTCACGCTGGAAAATGAAGAGAGCCACACCTTTGAATGGCTGATGGACGGCGATGCCCGTCTGGGGCCGGTGTGTGAAACCCTGGTCAATGGCCGTTATTTCTGGGTGCCGTTCTGCGCCATCGACGCGATCCGTTTTCAGGCTCCGGCCAGCGTGACCGATCTGGTGTGGCGTCATGCGCTGGTCCGCCTCACGGACGGCACCGAGCAGGTGTGTCAGATCCCGGCGCGTTATCCGTTTGCTGACGGGGCGCCAGACAGCGTTAAGCTGGGGCGCACCACCGAGTGGCTCCCGCTGGACGATGACGGCGCTCTGTATGAAGGCATGGGGCAGAAAGCCTGGCTGAGCGAGCAAAGCGAAAGCCCGCTGCTTACCCTGAGCCTGGTGACATTCACCTCGGATGGTGCGGATGAGTAATCCCGCTGGCGAAGGCGATCTGCTGCGCAGCGGCTGGCAGGCCCGCAGCAGGCAGGAGAAAGTGGGGGCGCGCGACAAAATGCAGCCCTCACTGCTGGATCGCCTGACGGATAACGATCCGGAAAAAAAACGCGAGTCCGCCAACAGCAATCTGATCACCCACGCCGCGCTGCGTCGTAACGTCCTGCGGGATTTACAGTGGTTGTTTAACACCATTAACCACGATGCCTCCAGCGATCTGAGCGGGCTGACGCAGGTGAGCCGTTCCGTCGTTAACTTTGGCGTCGCGCCGCTGGCGGGGAAAAGAATGTCCGATATCGAATGGCACGACATTCAGCGCAAGCTCACCGAAGCGATTATTAACTTTGAACCGCGGATCCTGCCGCAGGGGCTTCAGGTTCGCTGCGTGTCCGATACCTCCTCGTTAGATCTGCACAACGTTCTGTCTATCGAAATCAAAGGCCGCCTGTGGTGCGTACCGTATCCGCTGGAGTTTCTCTTTCGCACCGACGTCGATCTTGAGAACGGCCATTTTGAACTGAAGGATGCGGGGTAATTATGGAAAGCAAACTGCTCGAATATTACAACCGTGAACTGGCCTATCTGCGCGAGATGGGCGCAGAGTTCGCCGAACGCTACCCGAAAGTGGCGGGGCGGCTCGGCATGCGCGGCATCGAAGTGGCGGACCCGTACATTGAGCGCCTGATGGAAGGTTTCGCCTTCCTGACCTCCCGCGTGCAGATGAAAATGGACGCCGAATTCCCGCGCTTTTCACAGCGTATGCTGGAGATGATTGCGCCAAATTATCTGGCGCCTACGCCGTCGATGGCGATCGCTGAAATTCAGCCCGACAGCAGCCGGGGCGACCTGAGCAAAGGCTTTATTGTGCCGCGCGGCACCATGATGGACAGCCTGGCGCTGAAAAAAAACGGCGTTACGTGCAGCTATACCACGGCGCACGAGGTGAACCTGCTGCCGTTAAAAATTGAGCGGATCGAGCTGGGCGGCGTTCCCGCCGATCTGCCGCTGGCCCAGCTCGGCCTGAGCCAGCGGGGGATCAGCAGCGCCTTGCGGATCCGCATTGCCTGCGATGGCCCGCAGCATCTCGGGCACCTGGACTTTGACCGCCTGGAGTTCTTCTTAAGCGGCCCGGACATCGAGGCGCTGAAGCTGCTGGAGCTGGTGATGGAGCACCACGCGGGTATTGTCTGCCAGACGGTCAGCAAGCAGCCCCAGCGCCAGATGCTGTCGTCTGACGCCCTGCGTCAGGAAGGCTTTGCTGCGGACCAGGCGCTGCTCCCGGACGATCTGCGCAACTTCGACGGCTATCGCCTGTTGCAGGAGTACTTTGCGTTCCCGGCGCGTTTTCGTTTCATCAGCCTGAGCGGGCTGGGCAAGCTAATCCAGCGCTGCGAAGACGAAAAAGCGTTTGATATATTCATTCTGCTCGACAAGAGCGACGATCAGCTGGAGCGCGTGGTGGATGCCAGCCACCTGGCGCTGCACTGCACGCCGGTGATCAACCTGTTCCCGAAAGTGGCGGCCCGGCAGAAGCTGAGCGAAAGCCAGCATGAATACCACCTGGTGGTGGATAACATCCGCCCGCTGGATTATGAAATTTATGCCGTGAAAAAAATCTATGCCAGCGCCGATGGGCAACGGGACGACCAGACGTTTCGTCCGTTCTGGAGTACCTGGAGCGGAGACGCGGGCAACTACGGCGCCTATTTTTCCCTGCGCCGTGAGCAGCGCGTTCTCTCCGAACACGCGCTGCGCTATGGCACCCGCACGGGCTATATCGGCTCGGAGGTCTTCGTCTCGCTGGTGGATGCGCAGCACGCGCCGTGGCAGGAGAATTTGCGCTACATTTCCGCCGAGGTGCTGTGCACCAGCCGCGACCTGCCGCTGATGCTCCAGCAGGAGCTTGGGCAGTTTATTATGGCCGACTCCATGCCGGTGAAGGCGTTGACCCTGCGTAAAGGCCCGACGCCGCCGCGTCCGGCGCTGGCCGAAGGGTTCAGCACCTGGCGGCTCATTAGCCAGCTGCAAATGAACTACCTCAGCCTGATGGACAGCGAAAACGAAGAGGGCGCTGCCGCGCTGCGTCAGCTGTTAGGGCTGTACGCCAACCTCGCCGAGACGCCGGTTGCCCGTCAGGTGGATGGCGTTCGCCACTGCGTGCTGGAGCCGGTGCACCGCCGCGTGCCGGAACCCGGCCCGGTGGTGTTCGCCCGCGGGATCGGCATCACCCTGACGGTGGACGAACGCGCCTTTTCCGGCGCCAGCCCGTGGCTTTTCGGCAGCGTGCTGGAACGCCTTTTTGCCCGCCTGGTCTCCATCAACAGCTTTACGGAGTTCACGCTCAAGAGCCAGCAGCGGGGCGAAATCGGCTACTGGGCGCCGCGCATGGGTAAAAGGGCGCTGGTATGAGTGAAGTTGCCCCTGCAACGCTGCGCGTGCATCGCCTGACGCCGCTGCCCGATGCATTCTGGCGCGGAGTGCGCGAGACGCCGTGGCGCTACGATCTGTTCCAGCTGTTAAGACGCATTGATGCCCAGGGCGGTGAACGTTACCCGCTGGGGCGCGCGCCGCTGCCGAAATTTGAGCCGCTGCGTATTGGTCAGCAGCCTTCAATGGGCTTTGCGCCGTCAACGGTTGCCGAGGTCCGGCAGCGGGAAGAGAACGGACTGCATGAGGTTTCCATTCTGAGCTTCGGCCTGTTTGGTCCTAACGGCCCGCTGCCGGTGCACATGACTGAGTATGCCCGCGAGCGTATTCATCATCATCAAGATCACAGCCTCAGCGCGTTTGCCGACCTCTTTCACCACCGCCTGACGCTGCTGTTCTACCGCGCCTGGGCGGACGCGCAGCCTGCCGTTTCACTGGATCGCGACGACAACAGGCGCTTCGAAGGGTATCTGGCATCGCTGATTGGCATGGGGCAGCCTGCCCAGATGTCGAAAGGCAGCCTGAGCGCGCATGCCCGCTTTACCCACGCCGGGCACCTTACCCGCCACGGACGGGACCCGGAAGGGCTGGAGAAGATCCTGCGCAACTATTTCAACGTGCCGGTCAGGCTGGTGGCCAACGTCCCGCAGTGGATGCCGCTCTCAACGCGGGAGCAGGCACAGCTGGGTGAGGGGCGTCGCCTGCCGCGCATGGGAGAGTCCGCTTTTCTCGGCATTGCGGTACGCGACGTGCAGCATAAATTTCGGCTTGAGATTGGCCCGTTGAGCGCAGACGACTACAACCGTTTTCTGCCGGGCGAAGGGTGGGTGACCGAGCTGCGCGACTGGGTGCGACAGTACGCCGGGGTGGAATTTGAATGGGAAACACGGGTGATCCTGCGCGCCGATGCGGTGCAGGGCGCCACGCTCGGTAGCGCCGGGCGATTAGGGTACAACACCTGGCTCGGCCTTCAGCCTCAGCCTGTTCCGCGTGGCGATCTGGTGTATCGCGCAGAGCGATAATCCTTCCGTATACCGAATCATTGTTAATGGAAACTAACATGTCAGAAATTAGCCGTGCCGTGCTTTTCGGCAAACTGGATACGCTGTTATTTACCTCTCTGGAAAGCGCGACTGCCTTCTGTAAGCTGCGCGGCAACCCGTACGTTGAGCTGGTGCACTGGCTGCATCAGCTGATGCAGCAGCAGGATGGCGATCTGCAACAGGTCATCCGTCACTTCGCCCTTGATGAACAGCAGCTGACGCGCGATATCGTGGCGGCGCTGGATGCCCTGCCGCGTGGCGCGAGTTCCGTGTCTGATCTTTCCGAGCATATCGACAGCGCCGTCGAGCGCGCCTGGGTTTACGGCTCGCTGAAGTTTGGCGTCAGCCGCATCCGCGGCGGCCATTTGCTGATCGGCATACTGAAAACGTGGAATCTGGCTAACGTGCTGAAAAGCATTTCGGCGCAGTTCACCCGTCTTAACGTCGAGGTGCTGATCGAGCAGTTCGACGCCATTTGCGCCAGCAGCAAAGAGAGCCAGCAGGCCGCCGCCGCTGCGGACGCGCCTGCCGGGGCAGTACCGGCTGCGCAGGGCACGCTGGCGCAGTATGGTCAGGATCTGACGGCGCGCGCCCGGGAAGGCAAAATTGACCCGGTGGTGGGGCGCGATGAAGAGATCCGCCAGATGGTCGATATTCTGATGCGTCGTCGCCAGAACAACCCTCTGCTGACCGGGGAAGCCGGCGTCGGGAAAACGGCGGTGGTGGAAGGGCTGGCGCTGCGTATCGCTGACGGCGACGTGCCGGAGCCGCTGCAAAACGTTCAGCTGTGGCTGCTGGATATCGGCATGCTTCAGGCCGGAGCGGGCATGAAAGGGGAATTTGAGGCGCGCCTCCAGGCGCTGATTAACGAGGTGCAGTCCAGCGCCACGCCAATTATTCTGTTTATCGATGAGATCCACACCCTGATTGGCGCTGGCGGTCAGCAGGGCACCGGCGATGCCGCTAACCTGCTCAAACCTGCCCTGGCGCGCGGGCAACTGCGCACCATCGGCGCGACCACCTGGGCGGAATACAAAAAATACATTGAGAAAGATCCGGCGCTGACCCGCCGTTTCCAGACCGTACAGGTTCACGAGCCGGACGAAGCCAAAGCCGTGCTGATGCTGCGCAGCACCGTGTCGCCGCTGGAAACCCATCATCAGGTTTTACTCCTCGACGAAGCGGTCAGCGCGGCGGTGAAACTGTCGCATCGCTATATTCCTGCGCGTCAGCTGCCGGATAAAGCGGTGGCGCTGCTGGACACCGCCTGCGCGCGCGTGGCCGTCAGCCAGAGCGCGCCGCCTGCCCAGCTGGAAGACTGTCTGCGTCACCTGGCGGCCCTGGACGTGGAGCTGGAGATTGCTGAACGCGAAGCGCGCGTGGGGGCGGGCGATCCGGCGCGTGTAGCGACCTTAACCGCAGAGCGTGACGCGTTCGAAACCCAACGCGAAGCCCTGGCCCGTCGCTGGGAAGAAGAGCGCACGCGGGTGCAGGAGATTATCCGTCTGCGTGCCGCGCTGTTTGCGGCGGGAGATGAGGATACGGCTGACCTGCGCGGCCAGCTGGCAGAACAGCAGCAGGCGCTGAAGACCTTACAGGGTGACGAACCGCTGCTGTTTGCCGCGGTGGATGAGAACGTGGTGGCAGCGGTGGTCTCAGACTGGACCGGCATCCCGCTGGGCCGGATGGTGAAAAATGAGATCGACGCGGTGCTGAACCTGGCCGACACGCTGAACCAGCGGGTTATTGGCCAGCGTCATGGTCTGGATCTGATTGCCCGTCGGGTAAAAACCTCGCGGGCGAAGCTTGACGATCCGAACAAACCGGTCGGCGTATTCATGCTCTGCGGGCCATCCGGCGTGGGTAAAACCGAAACCGCGCTGGCGCTGGCGGAGTCGCTTTACGGCGGCGAGCAGAACGTCATTACCATCAACATGAGTGAATTCCAGGAAGCGCACACCGTTTCGACGTTAAAAGGTGCGCCTCCGGGCTATGTGGGCTATGGTGAAGGCGGCGTCTTAACCGAGGCCGTGCGCCGCCGTCCCTACAGCGTGGTGCTGCTGGATGAAATTGAAAAAGCGCACCCGGACGTGCACGAGATCTTCTTCCAGGTCTTCGACAAGGGCTGGATGGAGGACGGCGAAGGGCGTCACATTGATTTCCGTAACACCATTATTATTCTTACCTCTAACGTCGGCACCGACCTGATCGCAGCCATGTGCGCCGACCCGGAACTGATGCCGGAGCCTGACGCGTTAAGCGGCGCCCTGCGTCAGCCGCTGCTGGAGGTGTTCCCGCCAGCGCTGCTGGGCCGCCTGCTGGTGGTGCCGTATTACCCGCTGAGCGACGAGATGCTGGGGCAGATTGTGCGTCTTCAGCTCAGGCGCATTCAGCGTCGTCTGGAAGAGAATCACAACATTATTTCTGAATTTGACGACAGCGTGGTCGAACAGATTGTTCAGCGCTGTACCGAGGTTGAGTCGGGCGGGCGTATGGTGGATGCGATTCTGACCAATACGTTGCTGCCTCAGATGAGCCAGATTTTACTTACCGCCAGCCGCAGCGACGAGCAGTACCGACGTCTGCATGTCACCTGCGAGCAGGGCGAGTTCCACTGTCAGTTTGCCGCGTAATAATCATCAAGAGAACTGTAAAAGATGACGGATAATGATAACAATCGGACTGTCCCAAACGCGCTCCCGGTCGGGTACCGTTTCAATGAGTTTGAGATAAAAGAGGTGATTGGCGGCGGCGGATTCGGCATCGTCTATCGCGCCTGGGATCACCAGCTCGAACGCACTATCGCTATCAAAGAATTTATGCCTTCCTCCCTCGCCGTGCGCGGCGAGGATATGACGCTGGTGCTGCGCAGCGAGCGCTTCGGCAAAGCGTTTTCTGCCGGTCTGAACAGCTTCATCCAGGAAGCCCGCCTGCTGGCGCGCTTTAACCACCCGAACCTGCTGCACGTCCTGCGTTTCTGGGTGCAAAACGACACGGCCTATATGGGGACGCTGTTTTACAGCGGTACCACGCTGTCGCGTCTGCGCGAAGAAAAACCGGAGCTGATTAACGAGGCGTGGATCCGCCGCATGCTGCCAATGCTCTTCGGCGCCATCAAAACGATCCACGACGAGGGGTATCTGCACCGCGACATCTCGCTGGATAACATTCAGATTCAGGATAACGGCCTGCCGGTGCTGCTCGATTTCGGATCGGCGCGCCGCACCATCGGTAATCTCTCGGATGAGACGGAAACCATGCTGCGTCCGGGGTTTGCGCCTATCGAGCAGTATACCGACGACAATGAAAGCGAGCAGGGACCGTGGACGGATATCTACGCGCTCGGCGCCGTATTGCGCACCCTCATCGTCGGCTCTCCGCCGCCGGTCAGCGTGGTGCGTTCGATTCAGGATACCTGCAAACCGCTGGTGGAGCTGATGCCTCAGGGCTATTCCATTCCGCTGTTACAGGCCATCGACAAGGCGCTGGCGCTGCATATGGAAGACCGTCCGCAATCCATTGAGGAGTTTGCGGCGCTGATCGAGATGCCCGTCGCCGGTATCGACGAGGTGCTGACCGCGAAGAAGACCGGCACGATGCTGGTGCCGGTGGAAGAGGAGACATCTGCTTCCGCGCTGGACTGGCGACGTTACAAGCTTCCGGGGCTGGTGGCCGCGGGCGTGCTGGTTGGGGTGGTTGCCGGTGCGATGCTGTTCGGCGGCGGCAGTCAGGAAACGCCAGCGCAGACGGCGCAAACGCCTGCCGTGAGCCCTCCGGCTGAGACCTCCGCCCAGGCGGAAACCAGACCGGCCACGGCTGACGCGAGCGAGCCGGTCGCACCACCGGCTACGGCGCAGCAGAGTGTGCCGCCTGTCGACGCCAGCCCGGTCGCGCTGGTCTATATCCGCATGCTTGATGGCGAGACGCTGAAGGTGAACGGCGAGTCTAAAGCGCTGCGTCCGGGGAATAACGGTTACGCGTCGCTGAAATTGCCCGCGGGCGAGACCCGCATTGAACTGGAAGGCAATGGAAGAACGCGTACCCAGACGCTGGATATTGCGAAGCCAGGCACCTGGCTGGTGAATCCGTAAGCCTGCGGGTAACAGGACGGAGCGAATGTATAACATCAAGTTTGTCTATCTGTTCCACGAGAACGTCTCGCCAGCGCTGTTTGCGAAAATAATCCGCCCGTCCGTTGCCGGACAGTGGATTATGTCGGTTCCCGACCATTCGCTGCGCTCGCTCTTCACGCGCTACGATCTGCTGCGCACGATCACCGGTGCGAATCCTTATCAGTCCGGGCGCGATACCCGCACGCTGATCGCGCAGGATTTAGAGATGGGCAGAGTGGTTGCCATTGACGAAAGTTTTCGTGACTGGTCATCAGTAACGGAAATTTTTTATATCAATGCCAAAGGGCAACTCCAGGCTGCCTCGCTGGTCGGCCTGGGCTGGTATCCGGTGAGTACGATTGTCGACCGCTACGAAACCATGGTGAGAACGTACGGATCTCGCCCTGCGCCAACGGTACTGCCAAAACAGGTGGTGAAATCTAAAACGGCACAGGTGCCGGATGAACCTACTCCGGGCAAGGATGGTAAAACCTATGCCGGGCAGCTTCAGAAGATGACCAAAGCAGAGCGCTGGCAGGCGCGTAAAGATCTGATTGCGAAGGGAAGCAATAGCCTTTATCCGGATGCCCAGATCGCCGCTAAGCGTCTGGCGGCGAATAATATCGCGGTGGAAAAAGCGAAGCTTGCGGAAAATATTTATAAGACCGTGAACCCGCTGGAAACCACACCGGGCGTGCCGGAGGGGTGGACGGATATCAGTAATGACGATGCGCTATTAGGAAAGTTCGGGCTGAACAAATCAATGCTCTTTGACGATGATACGTCCCCCAATTTTCTGGCGCGCGTCTATCAACCGAAGCCGGAAGTGTTTGGTACAGATATGAACCCCACACTGGTATTCAGGGGATCGCGCGAGCCTGGTTTCGCCTCTCTGTCTGATAATGTCTCCTCTTTACTGACTAAAGGGGAGCTGGCGCCGGTGGTAAACGGGGCTGACTGGTCGAATAACTTCTCACAGGGCATGGGTATGGCTTCAGATTATTATAAAAAGGCCGTGAGTATTGGTAAGGAGCTGGCAAGGTCAGGCCAGAATATTGATATTGCCGGTCATTCCCTTGGTGGTGGCCTCGCCTCTGCAACCTCCATGGGCAGCGGGAAAGCGGGGTGGACGTTCAACGCCGCCGGCCTGAATGCCGGAACCGTAGAAAAATACGGCGGCAAGATATTAGGCAGTACGGATAATATCCAGGCTTATCGGGTTGAAGGTGAGCTGCTGACGAAGATTCAGGAAGTTAACCCCTGGGAGGATCTGAAAACGATGAAAGGGCATGTCCCTTCGTGGATCCTCAAAGAGGAAATCTCTGCGCTGAGCCCTAATGCTGCCGGAATACCCCACGATCTTCCCGGTGGAACCGGAAGCGCGCTGGACCGCCACGGGATTAATCAGGCGATTGATTGCATAGAGCAACAGAAGGACGAGGATATTTCGATAATCGGGAGTCGATTGTGAAAAAACGGTTGATGGCTTTTGTCGCGTTATGTTTTTTATTCATGATTCAGGGGTGTAAGCAGGATATGGACCTTAATCCACAGGACTACTTCAGCGGTCAGCAGCTTGAACTGGCGAAAGCGATTGAAGAAGGCGATGTCGACGCGGTGAAGACGCTTGCACCAGACAGCGATCTTAATAAACCGGGAAAGCAGGATATGACCCTGCTTTTTTGGGCCATCGGCAACGCGATTAATGATAAAAAAACATCGTCCCATTTAAAGGTGATTACGTTGCTTGTTAAGGCCGGCGCAGATCCGCTCCAGCCTCGACCGCAGGGAAAAAGCAGCCCTGCCGAATTTGCCCTGAAGGGGGACAGCGCAGACTGGATCAACGCTATGCTGGACGGTGGTCTTTCGCCCAATGTGAAAGATAAGGTCTTCCACGAACCCATTATCTTCCAGTCGCTAAAAGCGAAAAATACAGAGACGCTGGAAGCCATGCTCGATAGCGGAGCTGACGTCAATGCAACCAATTCACTGGGTAAAACGCTGGTGTTTGATGCGCTGGATAACCAGGCTTACGATCATGTCTTGTTACTGCTCGATCGTGGAGCGGACCCGTCAGTTAAGGCTAAAAATGGCTGGTCAATGAGTAATGCGCTTGCGGACGCGCTGAGTGGACTGGATCGAGGCAGTGAGCAATACGAGAAGTTAAACGAAATAAAAGAGAAACTTATCCAGAAAGGGGGCGAATGGCCACCTGCGCCCGTTAAGTGATTGCTTAACGGCCATGAAAGTCAGAGATAAGGTTTTTTCCGGAGCTTCCATAAGCCTGCACTCTTTGGATTTATAAAAACGAAAGTTCGTACCTCCAGACAAATCAACCCAGCATTGCATCAATCCAAATCCACCTCGTCGAAATTAGCTTTACGTTCATAAACGTTCCCAGCATAAACCATTACGGAATAAAGATTATGCTCAACCGAATTACCGTCCAGCTCCCGGTTGAGGGGCTGCTGTTCTGGAAACTCTCCGGCCGCGAGGCGATGTCCGAGTCGTTCGCGCTGACGCTGACCGTGCTCGGCACAGACGCGCGCATCGACCGCAGCAGGCTGCTCGGCCAGCCGGTCACGGTGACCATCCCGACGCAGAATCTGCTGACCTCCCGCTATGTTAACGGCAAGATTACCCGCGTGGCGGTGAGCGCCGTGGAGCTGACGGGCACCCGCTATGCGGTGTACCAGCTGACGGTGGAGCCGGACCTGTGGCCGATGAAGCGCGACCGTAACCTGCGTATCTTCCAGGGCCAGACGGTACCGCAGATTGTCAAAACTCTGCTGGGTGAGCATCAGGTTAACCTCGAAGACAAACTTACCGGCAGCTACCGGGTGTGGGACTACTGCGTGCAGTATCAGGAATCGAGCCTGGACTTCATCAGCCGCCTGATGGAGCTGGAGGGGATTGCGTACTACTTCAGCCACGAGGCCGACAAGCATACCCTGGTACTGACCGACGCCGCTACCCAGCACCAGCCGTTCAGCGGCTACGAGGTCATTCCTTACCACCAGACGCCGTCCGGCGGCAGTACGGATGAAGAGGGCATCAGCCAGTGGGCACTGGAGGACAGCGTCACGCCGGGGATTTACAGCCTCGACGACTATGACTTCCGCAAGCCGAACGCGTGGCTTTTCCAGGCGCAGCAGAACCCGGCGTCCCCGAAACCGGGCAGCATCGACGTGTACGACTGGCCGGGTCGCTTTGTGGAGACAGGCCATGCGGAGTTCTACGCCCGCATCCGTCAGGAGCGCTGGCAGGTGGAGCATCAGCAGATTCAGGCGACGGCCACGGCGGCGGGCATTGCGCCGGGCCACATCTTTACCCTGACCAACGCGCCGTTCTTCAGTGACAACGGCGAGTATCTGGTGACGGCGGCGGGTTACCACTTCGAGGAGAACCGCTACGCGAGCGGTGAGGGGAAAACCATTCACCGCACCGATTTCACCGTTATCCCGGCGTCGGTGTCCTACCGTCCGGCGCAGAGCACGGCGTGGCCGCGCACCTACGGCCCGCAGACGGCGAAAGTCGTGGGACCGCAGGGGGAGAGTATCTGGACGGACAAATATGGCCGCGTGAAGGTGAAGTTCCACTGGGACCGTCTGGCGAAGGGCGATGACACCAGCTCCTGCTGGGTGCGCGTGTCGAGCGCCTGGGCGGGCCAGGGCTACGGCGGGGTGCAAATCCCGCGCGTCGGCGATGAGGTGGTGGTGGACTTTATCAACGGCGACCCGGACCGTCCAATTATCACCGGTCGCGTGTATAACGAAGCCAGCATGCCGCCGTGGGCGCTGCCGGCTGCCGCGACGCAGATGGGCTTTATGAGCCGGACAAAAGACGGTTCCGTGGACAATGCCAACGCCCTGCGCTTTGAGGACAAGGCGGGCGCAGAGCAGGTGTGGATCCAGGCCGAGCGGAATCTGGATATTAACGTCAAAAACGACGAGTCGCATTCTACTGAAAAAAATCGTACCCAGTTTGTTGGTGAAGATGAAACGTTACGGGTAGCGAAAAACCAGAAATCAGGGATTAAAGGCGATGTGATATGCCTGACGGGTAAGAGTCGAACCGATAAAGTCGTTAACAACTTTATACTTTCCGCAGGGAATACACTGAGACTGGAATGTGGTGAGAGTGCCCTTGAGCTATCCAAAGACGGTAGCGTTCATATCATTGGTAATAACTTTAACTTTACTGCAAAACAGACTGCACAAATTAATACACTTTCCGGCGAGTTGCACCTGAACCCTGATGATGGACGAAACGTCATCGTTCCGCCTGGCGCATCCCTTCAGGGTGAAATCCAGCAGGAAGTAGATGGTTTTTTTGTAATTAATGCCAATAAGTAAGAGTGATCAGAATGGCCGAATATATTCTTCAGGAAGCAACTCTCGCCTTACCCGATGTATTTAAAGACAGAACAATGAATTTATTTACCCTGAGTGATAATGGAGCAAGCGAGTTTACTTTTGTTGTTTCTCGTGCGAGTGCTAAACATGAAGATAAAGTTCATGATGCGGCAACTCGCCTGGTACGAGAGCTGGAAATCACGGTGCCCGATTTTCGTCTTGAATCCTCTCAGATGACTTCTGTTGATGGTCACCCGGCGGTAGAGCTTTTTTATCAATTTAAAAATGATAACTCAGCCATCTTTCAGAAGCAGACGGTGATTTTGCTCGGTGACCATCCTGGCGGACAAAAGCTGGTGTGTTATATTGGCACATGTCCGGGCGAATTTAGCGATTATTATCATAATCAATACCGGGAAATTATTCGCAGTATTAAATTCCACAAACCAGCTCTGACCGAAACTAAAGAAATGCTCGCTGCCGACAGCCTGGGGCCATTTTTTGCGCTTGATGTTGAGAGTAAGGTACTTAGTGTTTTTGAAAACATGCAGGAACTTTATGGACATCTTTCGCTTCAGCGGGCGAAAGAGGGGCAGTATTTGCTTTTTGAAAAACAGGGTAAACCGCTCAGTATTGCACCCGTTCCGGGCAGCCAACCCCTTCGTTACGCGCTGTGGACGACTTTCGCAGACGAGTCACATCACTTGCTTTCACAGCTTTCCGTTTGCCGTCAGGTCGCTGGCTCTGACCAACTTAATACACCCGATCGGATACGTGGGTATCTGATGGCACAGCGAGCCGAATAGTTATGTCAGAATGTCTGGCCGCACGCGTAGATGATGAGATTGCTCATACAGCCTCAAAAGGCTGGATGATCGCAGGATTGGTTGGTGGGGCAATTCTGGGCGCAGCTGCCGTTGTCGTGACCGGAGGGACCGCGCTGGTTGCTGTTTCTGCCGTTGCGGCTGGGGCATGTGCTGCGGGTGGGTTGGGTGAGCTCCTCGGCAGTATGTCATGGGCTCCACGCCACACGACAGGTACGCTGAAAGAAGGTTCACCCAATGTCTTTATCAACAGCCGAAAGGCTATCCGCGCGCATCTGTCAGCCGGAGAGTGTGATGAGCACAGCGGTAGCCTGCAACGGGTTGCGGAAGGATCGATAAAAGTTTACATCAACAACTTTCCCGCCTCCCGCATTGGCGATAAGTTGACTTGCAGCGCCGAGATTAGTCAGGGATCGCGTAATGTTATTATTGGTGGAAGCAAAGTTCAGACCGATGAAATAAGTCCTGAAATCCCTGAATGGGTAAACTGGACGATGCTCGCCGTTGGTGCAGGAGCGATGGCGGTGCTGGCCAGTCCGGCAATCGCACTTCTGAGTACCCTCGGTGCGATGGGCGGTGGCAGTGTTGGTAGCTATGCGGGGGGAATGCTGTTTGGCGAAGGTAGCGACGGTCAGAAATGGGGGATGCTGATCGGCTCTGTTATCGGCGGCGGGGCTGGCATTAAAGGCGGGGCACGGTTTGATGCGTGGCGGGCTGGTAAAATACCGGCAGTTAGACCTGTCGAAGCAAGTCCATTAGGCGCTACAGCTTTAAATAAACCGAAGATGAGTTTATCCGAGGCTGTAGGTAAAGACCTGGCGAATACATGGGTAACGAAGGGAAGACAACTTGCTGAACAAGGGGATAAACGACTCTCCTCGCTGCTAACCGATGATGAGGTAGGGGCTCTTTACGGTTATACTACGAATGAAGGCTATCCGATGGTTAACAATGCGCTAAGAGGCCAGACTGAACTTACACCAGAAATTCAAGCTTTTGCGGATCACGCTACTAGCGCTCTTGATAAGCTTCCTTCCTATGAGGGGTTAACATATCGAGGCGCGACGTTACCTGAAAACGTACTAATGGAAAATCAGGTGGGTAGTATTGTTTCTGATCCAGCATTTATGAGCACCGATCAGAAAGTTCCTTTTTCAGGAGATACCACCATTACGATAAATGGTAAAACGGGTAAGCCTATTGATTTTCTTTCTGAATATAAAGGAACTGAAACTGAAGTGCTTTTCAAACCAGGTACCAAATTTGAAGTTGTTGAGCGTGTTGATGCTGGTGGTAAAACCGCGCTTACATATAAGGAATTATAATGATCGATCTGCACAGTGATTTAAATACGTTACTAAAGTATGTGGACAAATATCGACAATACTTACCCGTTAGCAGCCCTTTGGTTCAGCGAAGGATGCAGTATACTTATGAAAATAAGCCCTTAGTATCATCCTCGAATAGTAATGTACAAGAACAATGGGACTTAACACCACAATGTAACATCTCACTCGCGGAATCACGGGATCGTGCTATCGGTGCGCTTATAGGTCTTGCTGTTGGAGATGCTGTTGGTACGACGCTCGAATTTTTACCTCGTGACAAAGCACATGTCAGTGATATGACAGGTGGTGGACCATTTCGCCTCCGCGCAGGTGAATGGACGGATGATACATCCATGGCATTATGTCTTGCGGAAACGCTTCTTGAGAAAGGTGATGCTGATACAATATGCTTCAGAAATAAACTTCTGGAATGGTATCAGCATGGTTATAATAGTTCAAATGGCGTCTGTTTTGATATAGGCAATACAACTCGGTTTGCTTTAGAGCAATATTTAACTGTTGGTCCTGGGTGGAGCGGTAATACTGCGCCAGAAACTGCAGGTAATGCTTCCATTATCAGACAAGCACCTGTCTCTATTTTTTTTAGAAAGTCATTAAGTAAAGCGTTTTATGAGGCTAAAAAACAAAGTATAGCAACGCACGGAGCCGCTGAAGCAATAAATAGCACACAGTATTTAAGTTATTTACTTGTGCATATGATTAACGGTAGCAATAAGGATTTTGTTTTTTCTCCTCACGTCATGCCGCTACAGCCACGTGTAATGATTATCAACGTGGGTGAATATAAGCAAAAAACTCGCGATCAGATTCGTTCAAGTGGTTATGTTATCGATACGCTTGAGGCCGCGATGTGGTCCGTATGGAATACTGATAACTTCCGGGATGCGATTCTGCTGGCCGCCAATCTTGCCGATGATGCTGACAGCGTTGCGGCGACAGCGGGACAAATCGCTGGAGCATTATATGGTTATTCCGGTATTCCGCAGGAGTGGAAAAGCAAACTCGTACAGCACGAACGTATCGCCAAAATGGCTGGTGAACTGTTCGATAGAGCTCCAGAGGATAATTTTTTATAATTATATTAGTCATCGGGCACGGGTATTGTACCGTGCCTCTTTCTTTGTCTGTACCTAATGTTTTGTTAGCTAAAAACATCCCTTCGTGTCAAACATTTTAAAATACGGATTCTTTCAGGAGAGAAGATGTGGTTACCATGGTTTGTGGATAAAAAATTATATTAAGCTGGGTTGAACTAATGGTGTCATTGGTATAATCAATCAACAGTTCGGGCCAAATATTACGCTTGGTATCAAAATCTCTCGCTTCGTTAAGCTGTATTTTGATGTTTTATGGTGTTTGGTTTGGAAAAGAAGTGTGATGTGAAGTGAGATGACGATACGACAATGCTTGGAGATACAACATGTATAAATGTGGTACGTTATGATGCATTGGCTTTTCTTTATTCTCTTTATGATTTGGACACAGACGCTTATATGGAATGGAAAAGACTTGTTCAATAAAAAACAATGGTTCCTGGCCGGGTTGATGTTTGTTCTGGTGCTGGTGGCTACGGTTGTTATTGGTTTTACGTTGAAATGGTTAGCTCTGTCAATGTCATTATTCTCCGTCGCAACGGCGAAACACTATTCGATTATCTTTTCCATGTCTTTGCTGTGCGTATGGGGACTAAAAGTTACCGTTGTGCTGCTCTGCACGATCTTTTCCGGGATTATAGGGAGGCACAAAAAATACAATGCGAAAAATTATGGAGCAATATCGTCTATAACACGCGTCATTGCGCCTGGCTTACTTATCGTTGCTAAAAGCGTAGTTTCCCTGGGTAGCGTCCTTATGTTTTCAGGTTTATGGCTTAAATAAGCACGATATTTAATAAAAAATATCTCAATGAACACTGAGATGAGTCCATAGTGGAATAAAGATTATGCTCAACCGAATCACCGTCCAGCTCCCGGTTGAGGGGCTGCTTTTCTGGAAACTCTCCGGCCGCGAGGCGATGTCCGAGTCGTTCGCGCTCACGCTGACCCTGCTTGGTACGGACGCGCGCATTGACCGCAGCAGGCTGCTGGGCCAGCCGGTCACGGTGACCATCCCCACGCAGAACCTGCTCACCCCCCGCTATATCAACGGCAAGGTGACGCGCGTGGCGGTGAGCGCCGTGGAGCTGACGGGCACCCGCTACGCGGTGTACCAGCTGACGGTGGAGCCGGACCTGTGGCCGATGAAGCGCGACCGTAACCTGCGTATCTTCCAGGGCCAGACGGTACCGCAGATTGTCAAA
>NZ_JBLVXX010000013.1:100454-107153 GCF_048283985.1 Enterobacter cloacae complex sp. 6730903
GGACTACTGCGTGCAGTATCAGGAATCGAGCCTGGACTTCATCAGCCGCCTGATGGAGCTGGAGGGGATTGCGTACTACTTCAGCCACGAGGCCGACAAACACACTCTGGTACTGACCGACGCCGCGACGCAGCATCAGCCGTTCAGCGGCTATGAGGTCATTCCTTACCACCAGACGCCGTCCGGCGGCAGTACGGATGAAGAGGGGATCAGTCAGTGGGCGCTGGAGGACAGCGTCACGCCGGGGATTTACAGCCTCGACGACTATGACTTCCGCAAGCCGAACGCGTGGCTGTTCCAGGCGCAGCAGAACCCGGCGTCCCCGAAACCGGGCAGCATCGACGTGTACGACTGGCCGGGCCGCTTTGTGGAGACAGGGCATGCGGAGTTCTACGCCCGCATCCGTCAGGAGCGCTGGCAGGTGGAGCATCAGCAGATTCAGGCGACGGCCACGGCGGCGGGCATTGCGCCGGGTCACACCTTCACGCTAACCAACGCGCCGTTCTTCAGTGACAACGGCGAGTATCTGGTGACGGCGGCGGGCTACCACTTTGAAGAGAACCGCTATGCAAGCGGCGAGGGGGAGACCATTCACCGCACCGATTTTACCGTTATCCCGGCGTCGGTGTCCTACCGTCCGGCGCAGAGCACGGCGTGGCCGCGCACCTACGGCCCGCAGACGGCGAAAGTGGTCGGGCCGCAGGGCGAGAGTATCTGGACGGACAAATACGGCCGGGTGAAGGTGAAGTTCCACTGGGACCGTCTGGCGAAAGGGGATGACACCAGCTCCTGCTGGGTGCGCGTGTCGAGCGCCTGGGCGGGCCAGGGCTACGGCGGGGTGCAGATCCCGCGCGTCGGCGATGAGGTGGTGGTGGACTTTATCAACGGCGACCCGGACCGTCCGATCATTACCGGGCGCGTGTACAACGAGGCCAGCATGCCGCCGTGGGCGCTGCCGGCTGCGGCGACGCAGATGGGCTTTATGAGCCGGACAAAAGACGGTTCCGTGGACAACGCCAACGCCCTGCGCTTTGAGGACAAGGCGGGCGCAGAGCAGGTGTGGATCCAGGCCGAGCGTAATATGGACACCAGCGTCAAGAATGATGAAACGCACACCGTTGGCGGCGCACGCAGCCATTACGTGAAGAAAAATGAGCTGCATCGCGTGGAGGCTAATCAGATCCAGGCCGTGAAAGGCGGAACCGAGATCCTGACGGGTAAAGGCAAGCTGGATGCGGCGGTAGAGCAGTATGTTATTGCTTCCGGGACGAAGCTGCGGCTGGTCTCGGGCGAGAGTGCTATTGAGCTTAACGCTAACGGCAAAATTAACCTGATCGGCAAAGAGTTCAACTTCTTCGTTGAGGGCGATGGGTATATCACCACGGGCGGTAAGCTGCATCTGAATACGTCGGGCACCAAGCCGGGCACAACGGCACCGGGATCGGGGCATAAAGGGGATATTGATGCGGCGGTGCAGGAGAAGTTTTCTCCGAATAAAAGTGCTAAGAATCCGGCTCCCGCAGCTTCAGCGCCAGCAGCAACCAGACCAAAACCAACAACAAAATTTGCATCAGCGCCACCATTAAAAGGGAGTTACGTCTATCAAAATAATTCCTACAACTCTGATGTGATGCCCTTCAGTGAAGATGTAGTTAAGGAAATCAATAAGTCACCAACGCTTCAGACACAATTAAAAGATCTAAAAGATAAAGGGTGGGCTATTCAACCGGGAGCAGCAGGAGGGGGGAGTTACGCTGATACGAATAACAAATTGATTGTCATGGACCCTGAACACATGGAAGATACAGCCACAACGGTGCAAACTCTGGCACATGAGGCAGGGCATGCAACTTATCCTGTTGCGGTAGATTCTTCGAGTAAGGAAAGCTTCATCAACAGCCAGCTTATGGATGAAGGTGGAGCAACGCTGAATAATATTAAAATACAACGCGAGATCCTTGCAAACGGCGGTATTGATATTGATATAGCGGGAAGTGCCGAAAACCTAAAAGCATATAATTCTGCATATGATAAAATGGTAAGTGGTGAGTTATCTCGCATTGATGCAGCCAAAGCAATAGGGAAAGTGTATGGTAAAGGCGAAATAGCCTCAGGGACTAATCTAAATTATAATGATTACTATGGAGGATTCTATGGAAAGTAGGATGATTAAAGCTATATTCCTCATTGTTCTTCCACTATTTTCAATATTTACCTATGCAGGGCATAATAAAATGAATCAAGATTCGTTGTGGCAAATGATTAAAGAAATGAAATCAGTGTGGGGTAAACAAGTTGAGGATGTCAGTAAACTGTTTAACCAACCGCTGATTAATAATACACAGGAGAAAGAAGACCGTTATACTTCAGCTCCCTTTACGTTAACTGATGGCACACGGATCAGCAATGTGGATGTTCGTTTATGGGGAAATGGTGATAACAGCGTATCTTTGGTTTCTTTCGTAGTTAATCAACCATGTATTACTCTTGATCAAGTCAAATCTCATTTCCCGGATCTGAAATTGTCTAATATCCCTCGCGGAAACACGCCGGGACAATCAGTTGGATATCGCACCCCTACCGATGAACGCGGGCTGGCATGGGCATTTAGCTTTCCAGTTCTGAATCAGGAATGCCTGGGCAGGGTAGTTATGTCACGCTACGAACAATAAGTTGCGAGGCAACTTTACGGGCTGTGAAAGAAGATAATTATCAAACGGCCAATAATATCGCTGCCCCTAAAGTTTTTGCGGAAAAAAAGAAAGTGCTAACGTTCTAATGATCATATTTCTCTGAGTCGCTAAGCAGTAATTAATATTGGCGGTATAAATTTTAGCGCTTTTAATTTTATTTTTCTAATAAATCATCCCGAGTTCACTTATGAAATACACCCTCCAGGAAGGTTCCTTTACCCTTTTTCCTGCCGCCTGGCAGGACAACAGCATGAACATCATTCGCGATGACGAAAGCGGGCTGACCGTGGTAGTCAGCCGCGGCGTTATTCCCGATGGCAGCGACTACGAACAAGAGTTTCACCGCCAGTGGGACGTGCTGCGACCTCAGATGGGTGAGATCGCCCTGAGCGAATTTCAGCACGTAAAAGCCGGGCCTGACGGAAAAATTAACGGGCTGGAAGTTGAGACCACCTTTGACCGTAACGGCCAGCGCTTGTGGCAAAAACAGCTGGCCGTGCAGACGCCAGGCAAACCGGTACTGATGATTTTTACCCTCTCGGCCTTAAAAGCCTTTACGGAAGAGGACGAGGCGCGCTGGAGCGCACTGAAGCAAAGTCTGAAGCTAAACGACAACCGGAATGTGTAAGGCATGAGCGATAACAACGCGGCCCGTAAGGGCGACGAGATTATTCACTCCAGCATTTTTGCTGATATAACCAGCATTGTGGCGGAAGGTGCCGCCTATGCGGTGATTGGCGCGGCGGTGGGCGCAGCAGCGACCGTCGCGGCCCCACTGCTGGGAGCCGGGGCCGCAGCGGCAGGCGTGGCGGCGATTGGATCCAGCTGTCTGTTGAGCGGCATTATCGGCGGGGTTCTGGCGAACGTCGCCGGGATCACCGACGATATCAGCAACGCCGCTGAAGGGCTGGGTAACGCGCTTTTCCCGCCGTCGCCCGCGGGGAAAATCACCTCTGGTTCGAGCAACGTTCTGACAAATAAACTTCCCGCTGCACGCGCAGCCGGGACGTTAACACCTGCCGATACCCCGTCCCCTGAGCCGCAGTCGCCGGGCAGCTTTGCTGACTACGCGGGCATGCTGCTCTCCGCTGCCGGACAGTTCGGCAGCGAGATGTGGCAGCCCAGCGTCGCCTCTGCCGCCGCGGGGACCTCGCCGCTGGAAGAAGACAAGGTGGCGTGTGATAAACACTCCGGGCCGCAGTATCTGGCGGAAGGCTCGAAAAGCGTCTTCATCAACGGACAGCCAGCGGTGCGCGCAAAAGATCGCACCACCTGCGAGGGCACCGTTTCCGACGACGTCTCCCCTAACGTGATCATCGGCGGTGACACGCTCACGGTCCGCGACATCAAAAGCGGCAAAACGCCGGGTCTGGCGCTGGGGATGATTGCGCTCTCCCTGCTGCGCGGGCGACCGGGCAAGATCCTGAAAAACATGCCCTGCGCGCTGGCTGCTGCCGGTGGCGGGATGCTGGCGGATATGGCTGTCAACGCCGTGTTCGGCTCCTCGCACCCGGTTCACGCCGCCACTGGCGTGAAGGTGCTGAATGACGACGACGAACTCGATTTCTCGCTGCCGGGGCGCTTTCCGCTGCGCTGGCAACGCAGCTACAACAGCCTGACCACCCGCGAAGGGCTTTTCGGTCTGGGCTGGGCTACCACCTTTGACAGCTATCTGGCGCTGGAAGAAAACAACGCCACCTGGTTCGATGAAACCGGGCGCGAGCTGAGCTTTGAACTGCCGCCGGTCGACCGCGCGTTTTACAGCATCAGCGAAGGCATCATTATCCGCCGCAATGAGAGCGGCGACGTGGCGATAGCCGATGATGACGGCGCGGTGTGGCGTCTGTATAAACCGACCCGCGCTAACCCCTCCATCCTGCGCCTGGCCTCCCTCAGCGACGAGTACGGCAACGCGTTGCTGACGGAGTGGGATGAACACGGCAGGCTGATTGGTATCCATGATGAGCCGCGGGCAATCGACGTCACCCTGCGCTATGAAGATGAACGTTTCCCGCAGCGCGTTACCGCTGCCAGCCATTTTGACGGCAACCAGACATGGCCGCTGATGCATTGGGGGTACGACGCGCGCGGCCAGCTGGCCAGCGCAACGGATGCCTCCGGCGTAGTAACCCGTGAATACCGTTATAACGATGATGGACTGATGGTCTGGCACCGTCTGCCGGGTGGGCTGGAGAGCGAATACCGCTGGCAAAAATTTGACCACTGGCGCGTGGTGGAAAACCGCACCAGCACCGGCGACGGCTGTCGCTTTAGCTACGATTTAGCCGCCGGGCTGACGACCGTCGATCACTACGACGGTCAGACGCGAAAGCATTACTGGAACGCGCAAAACCTGATTGTTCGCTACGTTGACGAGCGCGGTGAGAACTGGCGCTACGAGTGGGATGACAACGAACTCCTCACGCGTCGCATCGATCCGCTGGGTAATGCCGTTACTTTCGTCTATGACGAGATGGGCAACCGGGTGCAGGAGATCGACGCCGATGGCAATACCCGCACCACCACCTGGCTGGAGCACCGTGCGCTTCCGGCGTCCATCATCGAAGCCGACGGTAGCGCCACCCGGTTCCTGTATGACGAACATCATGGGCTGAAACGCGTGGTGGATCCGATGGGGCAGACCACGCTGCTGCGTCGGGACGAGTTTGGTCAGGTGGTTGAAGAAGTTGATGCCGCCGGGAATAGCCGCTACCAGGAGTACAACGAAGCCGGGCAGATGGTGCGTGCGACGGACTGTTCGGGCCGTGTGACACAATACCGTTATCATCCGCTGGGCTGGCTGGTGGCTGAGATAAGCGCCGACGGCGAAGAGACGCGTTACCGCTACGACGCCGCGGGGCGTCCGGTGCAGCTCGACCGACCAGAAGGCTGGACCGAGTCGCTCAAATGGAACGAACGTGGTCTGCCGGTGAAGCATGCGGGTGCCGACGGGAAAGAGAGCGAGTTCAGATACGACGAGGCAGGGCGCTTAACCGCCACCCGTAATACGCAGGGTGAAGAGGTGCGCCGCCGCTGGGACATCCGCGGGCGTCTGATTGCCCTGGAAAACGAAAACGGCGAAGCGTATCAGTTCCGCTGGGGCGCAGACTCGCTGCTGCTGGAAGAGGTGGGGCTTGATGGCGTGGCCTCGCAGTATCGCTACGATGCCTGCGGGCGTACGATAGCGCGCACCTTTGCCGCCGATCATCCGGAGGCCATCACCCACGCTTTCGCCTGGAGCGCGAGCGGCCAACTGGTCGCCCGCACCACGCCGGAAGGGCAGACCCGCTACCACTACACCCCGTCCGGCCTTCTGAGTCGGATTGGGCTGCATCCCGCGCTTTCAGCCGATGCCTGGAGCGCCGAGGCCGAGCAGGAGCTTGTGTTTGAGTATGACGCGCTCGGGCGCGTCACGCGCGAAACGGGCGAACACGGGGAGCTGGCGTGGGAGTATGACGCGCTGGGTAACCGCACCTCCGTCACGCTGCCCGATGGCCGGGAGCTGAAACAGTTCTACTACGGCAGCGGGCATCTGCTCAGCATCGCGCTTGATAAGCTCTCGGTCTCCGACTTTACCCGCGACGAACTCCACCGTGAAACCAGCCGCACCCAGGGGCTGCTGACCACCCGCAGTGAATACGATCGTCTTGGACGACTGCATCGCCGGGACGTCTTTACCGGCAATGCCCAGCGCCCGTCGCCGCGCCGCTGGTCCCGCCGCTGGGATTACGACTATCGCAATAACCTGGTGCGGGAAGAGCGGGACGATAACCCGTTCAGCTGGTACCGCTGGCAGTACGACAGCGCCGGACGTCTGCTGGTTCAGGACGGCACGCTGCCCGGCCAGGAGCAGTGGCGCTGGGATGCTGCCGGTAACCCGCTCGAAGGCTTTGCTGAGAAGGTCACTCACAACCGCCTGACGCAGCTGAACGGCATTCGCTGGCGCTATGACATCCACGGCCGCACCGTGGAGAAGGATAACGGCCAGACCCGCTGGCACTACCGC
>NZ_JBLVXX010000138.1:0-998 GCF_048283985.1 Enterobacter cloacae complex sp. 6730903
GTCACAACCATCTTGATGTTGTCGCCTGGCATTACCATCTCTACGCCTTCTGGCAGTTCGATGGTACCGGTCACGTCAGTTGTACGGAAGTAGAACTGTGGACGGTAGCCTTTGAAGAACGGAGTATGACGGCCGCCTTCGTCTTTGGACAGAATGTACACTTCAGATTCGAACTTGGTGTGTGGCTTGATTGAGCCTGGCTTCGCCAGAACCTGACCACGTTCGATTTCTTCACGTTTGATACCACGCAGCAGAACACCAACGTTCTCACCAGCACGGCCTTCGTCCAGCAGTTTGCGGAACATTTCAACGCCAGTACAGGTAGACTTCGCAGTCTCTTTGATACCAACGATTTCAACTTCTTCGCCAACTTTGATGATACCGCGCTCTACACGACCGGTAACAACGGTACCACGACCGGAGATGGAGAATACGTCTTCGATTGGCAGCAGGAATGGCTTGTCAATCGCACGCTCTGGTTCTGGGATGTAAGAATCCAGGAAGCCAGCCAGTTCGATGATTTTCGCTTCCCACTCTGCGTCGCCTTCCAGCGCTTTCAGCGCGGAACCACGAACGATTGGGGTGTCGTCGCCTGGGAAATCGTACTGAGACAGCAGTTCACGAACTTCCATCTCTACCAGTTCCAGCAGCTCTTCGTCATCAACCATGTCGCATTTGTTCAGGAACACGATGATGTAAGGAACGCCTACCTGACGACCCAGCAGGATGTGCTCACGAGTCTGAGGCATAGGGCCGTCAGTCGCAGCAACAACCAGGATCGCGCCGTCCATCTGCGCAGCACCGGTGATCATGTTTTTAACATAGTCGGCGTGGCCTGGGCAGTCTACGTGTGCGTAGTGGCGAGTCGGGGTGTCATACTCAACGTGAGAGGTGTTGATGGTGATACCACGAGCTTTTTCTTCTGGTGCGTTATCGATCTGGTCGAAAGCACGAGCAGCACCGCCGTAGGTTTTAGCCAGTACGGTAGTGATTGCAGC
>NZ_JBLVXX010000139.1:0-915 GCF_048283985.1 Enterobacter cloacae complex sp. 6730903
GTCACGCTGAAAATGCCGGCCTTTGAATGGGTTCATGTGCAGCTCCATCAGCAAAAGGGGATGATAAGTTTATCACCACCGACTATTTGCAACAGTGCCGACTATCGAACGGTTTCCACGGGATTTAACGTCCTGAGCTCTAAGCCAGGGCTGATAACTTTGGCCATAGCCCACTCCTATGCCGTCACCTAGCGCATTTTCATAATCCAAATAGGATTTGAGACGCCTACCCCTACCCATGATCGTACCCAAAAAACGACATTGATACGTACCTATATGTGCATTTTATAGTCTCCAACCCTATAACCACACATTCAGTAAGCATACAACATTAGCGTCGTTTTTTGAGAATGGTTACAACTTTAGTGCTTTGTGTACAACTTTATTGTCTTCGGACAGTAGGACCCTCTAAAACCAATAGAATTTACGTAGAAACGCGTTTAGTAAAGGCTTTACTAATTACTAATGACTAACATATTAGCACTTTCAGATCTGTCAGCAATAACCCCGGGCGGCGAAATAATGAGAAGAGTTCTTCCGGAGAGCCTTTTCTTTCTATCTGATTGATTTTTAACACTTTTAAATGTCAGCTTTATGTAAACCTGTGGGATTTACTCCTAATTAAATCCCATAGTATGAAAATTAGGCATTTGCAAACCTTAATGACGTGACGTTGTCACGTAAATCAATGGAATTTAGTCTCTAGTAAAGAGTTAACTAGTGACTAACTGCCTGATCGGTGTGCTTGAACGGTGCACTTCAGGCCGGATATAAAAATTGATGAGAGATATACAGAAAATGATGGACCGGCTTAATAGGGGTCTGACGCTCAGTGGAACGAAAACTCACGTTAAGCAACGTTTTCTGCCTCTGACGCCTCTTTTAATGGTCTCAGATGTCCTTTGGTCACCAGTT
>NZ_JBLVXX010000140.1:0-913 GCF_048283985.1 Enterobacter cloacae complex sp. 6730903
CAGGATTGGCTGGCAGACAGAAAGGCGCGACTCACGATCGCTCTTAAGCGGCTGGCCCGGGCTGCCCGTAACGGCACTATTCCGCACGGTAGCATAGAAGATGGAACGTTGCGGATCGACAGGTTGACAGCAGACGTGCCGGATGGTGCCGAGGCACTCATACTGGATCTGTATCGCCGAATGCCGTCCGTTCGGATTACCGACATGCTGCTTGAAGTTGATGCAGCCCTTGGTTTCACAGATGCGTTTACCCATCTGAGAACCGGGGCTCCATGTCGCGACCGGATCGGTCTGCTCAACGTCCTGCTCGCTGAAGGGCTCAATCTGGGCCTGCGTAAGATGGCGGAAGCTACAAACACGCATGATTACTGGCAGCTCTCACGCCTTGCCCGCTGGCATGTTGAAAGCGAAGCCATGAACCAGGCATTGGCAATTGTGGTGGCCGCGCAGGGTAAACTGCCGATGTCACGCGTCTGGGGGATGGGCACGTCAGCATCGAGCGATGGTCAGTTTTTCCCGACAGCGCGGCATGGCGAAGCCATGAACATGGTCAATGCCAAATATGGTTCTGTTCCCGGCCTCAAAGCGTATACTCACGTAAGCGACCAGTTCGCGCCATTCGCTTGTCAGTCGATCCCGGCGACCGTGAGCGAGGCACCGTATATTCTCGATGGACTACTGATGAACGAGGTCGGTCGCCATGTTCGCGAACAGTATGCCGATACAGCAGGATTCACCGACCATTTGTTCGGAGCCAGTAGCCTGCTCGGCTACAATCTCGTTCTGCGAATCAGGGATCTGCCATCGAAGCGGTTGTACGTATTTAATCCCGATACGACCCCCAGGGAGTTACGCAAGTTGGTAGGTGGAAAAGCCCGGGAGGATCTTATCGTTGCGAACTGGCCTGATATTT
>NZ_JBLVXX010000141.1:0-865 GCF_048283985.1 Enterobacter cloacae complex sp. 6730903
GAAGCGAAGGGGCTTTATCGGGTAGTCGCCGATTCCGTACGGAAAAATCAGATCAGCAGCAAGTTTGCTGAGCTGACGTTCACCATCAAACGGGCTTACGGAGTGTATGCATAATGGCATTAGTCGATCAGGCGGCGATGCTGGCACCGGGTGGCAGAGTACGCCTGGTTGAAGTTGACGCCTCAGAGTTCAGTGGCGGTATTCACCGTTTCCACTACGCCCCTTTCCCCCACACACCGGAAGAGATCGACGCTGCCAATGGTGATGAAGAAAAGCTCGGACCAAAGCCAATCGTATTCGGTGGCAATACCTACGATTTTTGGCCGTTTCAGGTATCAGGCCTGGAGCTTTCAACAGACCAGGCCGCAGAGCCGACACTCAGCGTTTCCAACCTCGACGGTCATATCACGGCGCTATGCCTGCAATTTAAAGACATGGTTAATGCCAAAGTGAGCATTATCGACACCTATTCGGTTTACCTCGATGCCGTGAATTACCCCGGTGGGATGAACCCGACCGCTGACCCGTCGATGTTCACGCTTCAGACCTTCTGGCTTGACACGAAAACCTCCGAAGACGACGAAGTGGTTTCATGGTCACTCAGTAGCCCCGCAGACCTGCAGGGGCTTGTTATTCCAACCAGACAAATCACCTCGCTCTGCGAATGGGCGCTACGCGGGCAGTACCGGAGCGGCGATGGATGCACCTATAACGGTACGGCATATTTCGACGCGAAGGGGAATCAGGTTTCAGATCCTGCCCTTGATGTATGTGGTGGTTGCTTCAGTGACTGCCGTAAACGATTTGGCGCCGGCCTGGCAGATCCTAACGCAGCAATTCTCGACTTTGGCGGCTTTCCGGCAAC
>NZ_JBLVXX010000142.1:0-835 GCF_048283985.1 Enterobacter cloacae complex sp. 6730903
CATTTGAGGACTATTATCATTAATTACTGCTAATGCCCAAGGGAACAATGCGCGATCTTTACTTAGGTAATTTATTACATCTATTTTTTTACTATCACTAAATTCTTTGTTATCCAATATACTTGCAATTTTTTTTCCGATGTCATCTTCGTAATACCTACCATAGAGTCCTCTGCTTATAGTTATTAAGCGTAAGGCATCCCTATAATTTTGTTCATCCGTTTCGGGGTTTAAAATTAATGACATCAGACGCAGTCTTTCCTCTGTGTTCAAATTAATATTATTTATCGGACCTGAGTTGACTTTTTCTCTTTCATATTTCAATGTTAAGGAATTGAGCAAGGCCTCAGTTCGCAAATCATTGAGAACTCGGCTTCCCCCACTTTCTGGGCTATCGAAGCGTAACCAATGATGCACAGTGTTTATATAATAATCTGTAATTTCCTTGTTAACGCTCTTATAACCTATAAACCCTGCAATACCTATGAATATAGCAAAAAAACTAGAGCCATAGATTAACCAGAGTCGTGTCTTTTCTAGGATTGACATCGTCTTATCTATTGCGCTTTCTGTTATTTCTACTTTCGCATTTTCTATCTTGTCTCTTATTTGTTGCATTAGATTTAAATTTTCATCACGAAGCTTTTCAAGCTCCATCTTATGTTTAATAGCATCTCGCTCAGCTAAGATTATTGTAAGATCTCTTTCCATAAGAACCTCATTGGTTTATATAACATTAATGTGGCTAAAAGTATAATATTTAACCTAATGCTATATCAATATATTTTTGCGATTTATGAAGTGAAAGTGCTCAGCTATTTGAGTTTATATTGAT
>NZ_JBLVXX010000143.1:0-829 GCF_048283985.1 Enterobacter cloacae complex sp. 6730903
GTCTAAACCATAGCGAAATAAACTCATTGAGAGTCGTCCATGCTTCTTTATTTTTATCGCTTTTTTTTGATCATGTTGCCATTCACCCGTTAAGTAACACCAACAGAAGCTTATAGCTAACACCGCAATCAATTTTTTCACTCGTCTAGGGTCTGTCAAGCGCGTATTTTCAAGATTAAACCCGCGTCCTTTGAGACAACTGAATAAGGTTTCAATTTCCCAGCGTAATGCATAATCCTGAATAGCATTGGCATTAAACTGAGGAGAAACGACGAGTAAAAGCTCTCCATTTTCTAACTGTAGTGCACTTATATATAGTTTCACCCGACCAACCAAAATCCGTCGTTTACGACATTCAATTTGACCAACTTTAAGATGGCGAAATAAATCACTAATTTTATGATTCTTTCCTAAATGATTGGTGACAATGAAGTTTTTTTAACACGAATGCAGAAGTTGATGTCTTGTTCAATTAACCATGTAAACCACTGCTCACCGATAAACTCTCTGTCTGCGAACACATTCACAATACGGTCTTTACCAAAAATGGCTATAAAGCGTTGAATCAAAGCAATGCGCTCTTTCGTATCTGAATTTCCACGTTTATTAAGCAATGTCCAAAGGATAGGTATCGCTATTCCACGATAAACGATTGCGAGCATCAGGATATTAATATTTCGTTTTCCCCATTTCCAATTGGTTCTATCTAAAGTCAGTTGCACTTGGTCGAATGAAAACATATTGAAAATCAACTGAGAAATTTGACGATAATCAAAATACTGACCTGCAAAGAAGCGCTGCATACGTCGATAAAATGATTGTGGTAAGC
>NZ_JBLVXX010000144.1:0-820 GCF_048283985.1 Enterobacter cloacae complex sp. 6730903
GGCACTGTTGCAAATAGTCGGTGGTGATAAACTTATCATCCCCTTTTGCTGATGGAGCTGCACATGAACCCATTCAAAGGCCGGCATTTTCAGCGTGACATCATTCTGTGGGCCGTACGCTGGTACTGCAAATACGGCATCAGTTACCGTGAGCTGCAGGAGATGCTGGCTGAACGCGGAGTGAATGTCGATCACTCCACGATTTACCGCTGGGTTCAGCGTTATGCGCCTGAAATGGAAAAACGGCTGCGCTGGTACTGGCGTAACCCTTCCGATCTTTGCCCGTGGCACATGGATGAAACCTACGTGAAGGTCAATGGCCGCTGGGCGTATCTGTACCGGGCCGTCGACAGCCGGGGCCGCACTGTCGATTTTTATCTCTCCTCCCGTCGTAACAGCAAAGCTGCATACCGGTTTCTGGGTAAAATCCTCAACAACGTGAAGAAGTGGCAGATCCCGCGATTCATCAACACGGATAAAGCGCCCGCCTATGGTCGCGCGCTTGCTCTGCTCAAACGCGAAGGCCGGTGCCCGTCTGACGTTGAACACCGACAGATTAAGTACCGGAACAACGTGATTGAATGCGATCATGGCAAACTGAAACGGATAATCGGCGCCACGCTGGGATTTAAATCCATGAAGACGGCTTACGCCACCATCAAAGGTATTGAGGTGATGCGTGCACTACGCAAAGGCCAGGCCTCAGCATTTTATTATGGTGATCCCCTGGGCGAAATGCGCCTGGTAAGCAGAGTTTTTGAAATGTAAGGCCTTTGAATAAGACAAAAGGCTGCCTCATCGCTAACTTTGCAACAGTGCC
>NZ_JBLVXX010000145.1:0-811 GCF_048283985.1 Enterobacter cloacae complex sp. 6730903
GCAATCACCTTCTCGGAAACCCTCGCGAAATTTCGCAGTCGCGACGCCAGAGACCGAGGGTTAGATCATGCCTAGCATTCACCTTCCGGCCGCCCGCTAGCGGACCCTGGTCAGGTTCCGCGAAGGTGGGCGCAGACATGCTGGGCTCGTCAGGATCAAACTGCACTATGAGGCGGCGGTTCATACCGCGCCAGGGGAGCGAATGGACAGCGAGGAGCCTCCGAACGTTCGGGTCGCCTGCTCGGGTGATATCGACGAGGTTGTGCGGCTGATGCACGACGCTGCGGCGTGGATGTCCGCCAAGGGAACGCCCGCCTGGGACGTCGCGCGGATCGACCGGACATTCGCGGAGACCTTCGTCCTGAGATCCGAGCTCCTAGTCGCGAGTTGCAGCGACGGCATCGTCGGCTGTTGCACCTTGTCGGCCGAGGATCCCGAGTTCTGGCCCGACGCCCTCAAGGGGGAGGCCGCATATCTGCACAAGCTCGCGGTGCGACGGACACATGCGGGCCGGGGTGTCAGCTCCGCGCTGATCGAGGCTTGCCGCCATGCCGCGCGAACGCAGGGGTGCGCCAAGCTGCGGCTCGACTGCCACCCGAACCTGCGTGGCCTATACGAGCGGCTCGGATTCACCCACGTCGACACTTTCAATCCCGGCTGGGATCCAACCTTCATCGCAGAACGCCTAGAACTCGAAATCTAACGTCCGTTCGGGGGCACTGTTGCAAATAGTCGGTGGTGATAAACTTATCATCCCCTTTTGCTGATGGAGCTGCACATGAACCCATTCAAAGGCCGGCATTTTCAGCGT
>NZ_JBLVXX010000146.1:0-805 GCF_048283985.1 Enterobacter cloacae complex sp. 6730903
CAATCATAGTGCTTTGGCCAGCATACCTGCCCATCGCATTGCCCGGCTGCGTCGGCAGGGTGAACGCTACTTCACCGACGGTTTGCGTGACATCACTTCGGACCGCCGCTGGGCGATCCTTGCCGTCTGTGTTGTGGAGTGGGAAGCGGCGATTGCTGATGCCATAGTCGAAACCCATGACAGGATCGTAGGAAAAACCTGGCGGGAAGCGAAGCGCCAGCATGACGAAACAATTTCCGGCTCTAAAGCCACACTCACGGATACGATCCGTACCTTCACCGCGCTGGGAGCTTCGTTGCTTGAGGCCCGCAGTGACGGAACCCCGCTGGAGATGGCTGTCGCCAGTTCGGTTGCATGGGACCGGCTCGCTCAACTGGTAGCGACAGGGACTCAACTCAGCAACACGCTAGCCGATGAGCCTCTTGCATATGTCGGGCAGGGATACCATCGCTTTCGTCGTTATGCGCCCCGCATGTTGCGCTGTCTGAAGCTCGAAGCCGCGCCGGTCGCCGGACCATTGGTAGCAGCAGCTTTGTCGATCGGAGAGATGAAAGGTGTTGCATCGCCAGAAAGGCGTTTCCTGCGGCCCAGCTCCAAATGGAACCGTCATTTACGAGCTCAGGAAAAAGGAGATACCCGTCTTTGGGAAGTGGCGGTACTCTTTCACCTCCGGGATGCTTTTCGTTCCGGAGATGTCTGGCTCGCTCATTCGCGCCGCTATGGTGACCTCAAGCAGGTACTGGTGCCGATGATCGCGGCGCAGGAAAATGCAAAACTGGCCGTGCCTTCCAACCCACAGGATTGG
>NZ_JBLVXX010000147.1:0-793 GCF_048283985.1 Enterobacter cloacae complex sp. 6730903
TGCGTTACGAGGTTGGTGTGGCGTGGGGTGTGGCCTCCGTTCAGCCTGAACATTCCACCATCATCATGGGTTAACCCAGGGGGCTTCGGCCCCTTTGTTATTCAGGAGGCCCGATGGCCGGATTAACAAAAGAGCAGCGCGCGCAGCGTGAAGCGGAAAAGCTTGCAGCTCAGCAGACCGCTGATAATAACCCTGCCCAGCAGGAACAGCAGCAGGAACAGCAGCAGGAACAGCAGCAGGAACAGCAGCAGGAACAGCAGCAGGAACAGCAGCAGGAACAGCAGCAGGAACAGCAGGGTATTGAGCTGGTGGTCATGGTTCGCGACACCCCAGAATTCCCAGGCGGCCCGCTGCGCGCAGATGTTCATCCTGACGAAGTGAATAACTGGCGGGCGCTGGACTGGCGTTTGGAGGAATAACCATGCTGGTTGCCGATCCCCATTCGCCGGACTTTAACAGCTACGCCAGCGTGTCCGACCTGCGGGTCTTTGCAGCGGCGCGCGGATACACCGTACCTGCCGAAGATGGCGAGTGTAGCCAGATGCTGATGCAGTCGATGGAATTTCTGGAAGGAAGGTCCTGGCGTGGTCAGCGCTCCAGCGCATCTCAGCCTCTATCCTGGCCGCGCTCCGGCGTACGCTTCGATGGCGTGGACCTGCCGGATGATGCTATTCCACAGCGCCTGATTGATGCCCAATGCCGCCTGGCTATCGAGTCGCAGGAGATTGACCTCACGCCGTCGGTCTCCGGTGGCGGCGCGGTCATAGCTGAGAGCGTACAGGGGGCCGTCTCT